>CAYNVT010000001.1:0-30279 GCA_964400685.1 uncultured Bacteriovoracaceae bacterium
TTGAAGTCGACTCCTGCAAAGACCGGTGTTGCGAACAGCATTACCGCCGCCGCTATAATGAATAACCTCTTTTTCATGACACTCCTCCTTGGAATTAATGTTTGATTAAAAATATCGGCAATCCCATGTTTAAAACTTTAAAAGAAAAAAAATGATTAGAGCTAATCTGATCTGCTTTACTGAAATTCGGAAAGGTCCTTATGGTTAAGGGCGGCATAAAAACCGCCGCCCAATCAAAATCTGTTAAGGTTTGGATACCCTGCCCATAAATAAAATGGTATGGGTGCTGATATCTCTTATTATAAAGATGAACGGCCTGTTCACATTTATTTCATCGGGCAAGCATGTTGCACCAACACCAATAACAGTCACTGCTGCAGCTTCAGTGCCCTTCTCATTGACATCGATAAAAGCCTTGTGGATTATATTATTTATATTAAGATTCTTTGCTCCGGTTATCCCTGAGAAATCAGCTTCCATATTGAAGGGCTCCGGCATTCCCATGGCTGTCAGGATTTGTCCAAGGTCGAGCGAAGCGCTTGAATATTTGAATTTAGGCAAGGAAAGCATGACACGATCTGTATTCAAGCTGCCAATTATTCCGTTCATGACCTCAGGTGTGAGATTCTCTTCGAATGTGGACATACCTGATGCTTCTGGCATTATGACAAGCATGGACAGCTCGTTTCCGTCATAAGGCAGTTCGATTGCCGAATATTCCTCTCCTATGAAATAAGGAAAGGCCCCTGTCTGATGCATCATATTCACCTGAACGGCAGGCGCATCTTCAGGGAAAAAATCACGTTTATTAGTATTAGATTCGTCGAATATCTTGTCCCAGGCCGCGTTGAAATAGATCGTATTGACCAGCGCAAGCCTCACATTCCTGATGCTCTCCTTGTTGACAATATCCTTCATCAGTCCGCCCGTTTTATCCTCGATCCAGCGGTTGATGGTAGAAGCGCTTTCATCAGGCTTGTTTATGAAGTCAAGAATGCCTACGCCGGTACCGTAGTATAGGGCCAGTGTGTCGAGGTACTGTGCAATTACATGAAACCCGTCCTGCATGAATAACTGGTTTGCGATGCAGAGTCTGAATCCGTCTCCATCAAGGCCTTTTGCCCCTTTGCCGCGGGTCGCAAGTGCAAGGTCAAGTGCATTAAACAGGGGGTGCAGGCTGTCCTGCGGGATCGGGAAATTAAACACGTCTGAAATCTCTTTTTGCGTCTCAACGGCAGCTCCTGCATAAAGCATGGCCATTGCAAGCGATATGCTGTAGGGCGAAAATATGAGATTGCCCTCGTTGCCTGAAATCTGCCTGTAGAGACCGATTGCAAAATCGTTATTCTTTTCTGACAGGGCGATTATATCCTCGATGCTCTCCTGATGATTGACTCGGGGAAGTGATGATTTTTCGACTTTGAACAGGGGGTCTTCGCCTTTGTCGTTATCCGAATATGAAGATTCACCGCATCCTGAAAATACTATGGATACTGCCAGAGCCAGGGCCAATAGAAATCTTGCTTTAAATTTTGAACTGAACATAGTTATCCCTCCTTTTTTGATTTAAAAGTTTTTCATGGCGCCTTCGGGTCAGGTGACCACTCAGGTGCGCAATTATCGGTTAATATGAACTGTAAAGATCGAGGGCTCTTTGGGCTATCGGCCACCAGGAAGGCTTTTCTGGAATTTCTTCGATAGTAGTATGATAATCGCCCAGCAGTTCAATACCTTCAGCATCGGCTTTGAAAAGCCAGTAATCGTTTTTAATGCAGCCGGATGGACAGTCTTCGTCGCCTTTTCTGAAAAGGTAGTATCTGGTTTTGTCGCCAAGCCCTTCACCTGTAATCCGAGCATCTTGATAATCGGGTATATATGGATAGATGTTGGAGCGATCGCCAATGAGATGGCTTGCGCAGGCAAATTCTACTCCGGCAAGATCATTATATTCCTCGGCAATTCGTTCAGGGTGAACTGCTTTATCATTGAATTCTATCGTGGCGGACACAGAAGTAAAGGTGTGAATATTAATTTTTTCTGCACGATATTTTAAATTCAATCCATCCCATGTGTTATATTTGCCCAGAACTACAACACCCTGTGATTCATCATCGAAATATATCCCTATTTTACCAGGGGCCCATGGAGGTGAAAAGAATATGTCTTTCTGCGGAACAGGTTCCGAAAAACTTTCTTCATCAAAGGCAAGAGAACGGATGCCGGTAATGTCATCATGAAAAATACTGGTCAGATCATCAGGAGGCAACAGTTCTCCTGAAACACACAGGGCCATCATTTCGAACTCCGAAGCATCGTTTGCCGGAGTCGGATCGAGTTTATAAGGATCAGGCGTTTCAGTCTTACATATAAGGTGATCTGTAACGAACTCATATATCGTATTGAGTATGCTGGTGCTGCTTATGTTTTTTACGGTCACACAATTAATATTACTATAAATCAGGGTGATTGAGGTCCAGGTACCGGTTTCACCGGATGGAATAAAAGTGTCATTGTTTATGTCATGCCTTTCATGAAAAATATCGTCAACGAGGTTGTAGACATCTTCGGTACTGGAATCCAGCGTTATTGTCTTTAAAACGATTTCACCGTCATATTGAGTTACATCGATCTCATAATCCTGCCCGTGTCTGACAATGAAGAAATGAAGATCACCGCCTCCGGATGTGTTCCAGTAAATTCCCTCAACAGCGGCTTCTTCTGAAACTGCATTTGAATTACCATCGCTGCCGCTGCAGGAAGCGCTCAAAAATGAAGCGCTCAAAAAAACCAGAAATACTGCCGATCTTAATATTGTCTGCATATAGACCTCCTTTTAAACTGTTTTTAAAATTACTTTATTCAACAGCCCTGAGGCTTAATGCCTCAGGGCAATGGGTATAAAAAACTAATAAGTCCTGTAGAGATTGATCGCCTTCTGGGCTATTCCCCACCATTCGGGTTTTTCAGGGGATTCGTCGGGGTTGTAATAGCCCATGTATTTAATGCCGTCTGCATCGGCTGAGAAGAGCCAGTAGTCGTTTATCGTGCATCCGGAAGGGCAGTCGCCGTCTCCTTTTCTGAAAAGATAGTATCTTAATGTGTTGTCCAAGATTCCATCGGAAATGCCGCCTTCGTCATAGCCGGGAATATAGGGGTAGATGTTCGAACAGTCGCCGACATAAGAAACCTTTTCAGCATAATTAATTCCTAGCAGGGCCTGGTACTGTTCGGCAATATATCGGGGGTGAATGGATTTGTTGTTGAATTCCAGAAAGGCCAGGCCGTAATCTATTGATGATAAATCTATTTCTTTTAAATAAAACCTTGAGTTAAGGTCATCCCATACATGATAATGACCGGCTTCAACCAGTCTGGCCGTAAAATCGTCAAATCCGACAATGATTTTTCCGGGCACCCAGGGCGGTGTGAATGTTATTGATGTGTCAGGGATTAAACCGGATGCGGCCATCTCTTCATATGACCGGGAGCGGATACTAGTGATGTCAACTTCAAAAAGGTCTGCAAGATAGGCAGGCGGTGTTGACTGGCCGGATACGCAAAGGGCCATCAATTCGAACTCGGTGGGGTTGTCCGTTCCCTCGCCACCAGTCGGAACGCTTACGGGATTTCCCACCTCGGTACCGCCTGCGCACCCTGAAACAGAAAATACAAAGGCGATAATGAACGCCGCCAGAATAAAATTTAACGCCCTGTATGAGTTATATGGCATATAGACCCCCTTTTAAAACTTCCTCGAAAGAGGAAAAAGCTGAAGGTTCAGCTGATAAACCTGGTCACATTCCTTGTCCTCGCAGTACATTTTCATTATCTCCTGCCTTATGCGGGCGAGGTGCCCTTTCAATTCGCTGACCCTTTCGGAGCGGATGCTTATGGTTAACGCGGAGATGTCTCTGTCTTGTGCCTTGTGCCTTTCGATTGCTTCAGTTGCCAGGCGCAGCATCTCCCTGTGAAAGTTTGCTATTGTGAGCGAACTGACCTCGGGGCCGGTGGTAAGGATGCTCTCATTCTGCATGTAGGCCCCCTCATCATCCCTGCAGATCAATCCCAGCTCGATAAGCGCCTTTAAGGCTTTGCCTGCTTCTTTTGCCGGTATCTCAGGATCAAGGATAGTTGAAATCTCTTCTGCGCTCCACTTCCTGCTGCCGAGTGAAACAATCTCCCTGATGGCAGGATAAAACCACTTTGAAAAATATTCAAAGCTAGCCTTGTCAAGCTTTCGAGCCGAGGCATTGCTTTTTAACGAAACCAGCTTTCTGTAATAATGGTTTCTGTCTTCATGGTCTGTCGACTGGTTGAGCCAGACGAGATTCTCAAAGTATTCCCTCTCGGTTTTTTTAAGGTCAAACCCCTTGCAGATCTTGGCAGCGCTTTCCTGTGTCAGATTTCTCCTGCCTGTTATGACAAGCTGGAGAAAGTTCGGAGAGTTTATTCCGGCCCTGCGCGAAAAATACCGGTAAGAAAAATACCTGTCGGTCTTTTTCTTATAAGAGAACATGTCTTTTAGGAATGCCCTGTAGTCCATGTAATCATTTAAAACCGGCTGATTCATATAATGCCCCTGATCAAAGATCGTTTATTTAATTTTATGAAGAGATAATAAAGGAAATATTCGCAACAGGCAAGACTGATAAAATAAAAAGTGTATACAGGAAGCAACATAATGAAAAATAAATGACGTGTAAAAAGGCTAATAAAGCTTATCTAATGAATACAATAATAGTAATTAAAAATAAATAGAATAAATTTTGAATACATTAACTGTTGTAAAAAATATGAGGGCGGGTATGGTTTTGCGGGAGCTGTCTGTTGTTATTCTGTTATCGGGCAGGAAATACTGCTTTGTTTGAAAGACTCATCCTGGGCGGGTATTTTACTTCTTTAGCGCGCGGGCCTTTAAGTTCGTAAGGCTCTATACAGTGAGCCAGCTTTCCCATATCACTGACTGACAGGATACGGTCTCTGAACTGAGGCAGCCACCTTTTCTGATAGTGAAGCATATTCAGCATCATATCCCTGAGCGCTTCATCATCTTCAATAAAAGCGCATACAGGGTCATTAATAAAGGCCTCGAAAAGCATGTCCGGGTCACCAGAAAAGGCGGCATCGACAACCCTCTGCTGATTTTCGGCAAATGGCCTGATAAGGCAAAGAATATCATCGGGGAGGTGGATGTTCCGGCGGGTTTCTATCCGGCCGTTCTCGAAAAAACCGGTTGTTTCAACGGCGCAGTTATGAGGCAGGTCCGGCATGATTTGACCACCAGTGTTGATTACATTGACCGGATGCAGCCGCTTTTGCGACTTGCTGCATTCGCCTGTACGCGATAGTATTCTGTCTGCAATCATTTCGACTACCCGTTCACCTTCGAATGTAGTCGAAGGGGCGGGCAGCATTCCCCGGGCAACTGCCCTGAATCCGAGGATGGCGAGTCTTCTCTGGATTTCAAGCAGCTTCACACCCCTTAATCTGGGGATGCCCTCATACTGTATCAATGGCGGAATGTGTTTTATGAACGGCCTGTTGTATGATCGCCATACATCTTTGGCATTAAAGTAATTGAAATATCCGGGCATGAATTCAAGAACGTGGCGTGATCCGGGATAGGGGAAATATCCGAATTTTTCAAGCAGCATGAAACTGGCAGGGCGTTTTGATCTCTTTATTCCGAGTTTTATGTTTTCCCTTATTATAGGATAAAGGTCTTTGCCGTTATATTTGACAGACAGCAGCCATGCAAAATGGTTTATGCCGCCATACTCTATGTCCAGGCTTTCCCAACGTGGAATATTTCTGATTCCGAGGGTTTCCAGAAAGTTGAAAATTACAGGCATGCCGCTCAGAAGTTCATGACAGATACCGGTGGTTACGGCGCAGGGGCAGGCCTGGCTGGCGGCAAGCGTGATGAAGGACATCGGGTTGGTGTAGTTAAGCACCATTGCATCAGGACACAGTTTCTCAATATCCTTGACAATGGATATTACCTCCGGGATGGTGCGCATTGCGCGCATTATACCGCCAGGTCCGCATGTATCTCCTGTAGTATGCGGGATTCCGAACTTGTTCGGTATATTTATGTCAAACCACTCGCTTTCCTGCTGCCCTACCGATATCGATATGATTACTGCATCGGCTCCGGCCAGGGCATCACGTCTGTCGACTGAAGAGTGAATTATGAGGCTGTCCTCAAGGCCTGCCTTAATGATAATTTTATGAAGCATACCGGTAACGGTTTTCAGAAGCGGGGCGTCAATGTCCACAAGCCAGAGTTCAAACGGCATTATGCGTGACAGTGCGGCAAAATTCTTCAGCAGGTCATAGGTGAACCTGAAAGAACCCGCACCAATAAATACAACCTTCATCGAACAGCCTTTAAGAGAGAATTCAGATATCAGGCCGCCGGCAGAGTTGTGAAGACACCTCTGGGATCGACTTCTGTTCTTAATATGTGCAGCACTTCTGGTGTTATCATATCTGTCAGAGGGATTTCACCTTCGGGCTTGAGCAGCTCGAATCCCGTAGTCTGCTGGGCGATATCAAACGGGATGCCTGGATGAAGTGACTTTACTCGCATGCGCTTCGATTCTTCTTCGAAATCGTAAACACCCCACTGGGTGACCACAGCGATCGGGCCGTTGCCGTAAAGGCCTGCTTCTCTTCGGGAATTGCCGCCTGTAAGGTGGCCTACCGAGGTTATGAAATCGACCCTCTCAGGGAACTTGTCAGGTGTCTGTAGACCTACGAGAACCATATTTTCCGCAAGTGATGCAAGGTCGTTGTTGCCTCCGGAGCCTGTCATTCTGACTTTGGGGTGATGGAAATCTTCCCCGATAAGGTGTGTGTTGACGTTTCCGTACATATCCACCTGAGCGAAGCCCAGGAAGGCTATGTCGATATATCCGTTTGCGCACTGGGCGAAAGAATATGACATCTCCATCAGTGTGGGTGATTTGCGCCATGTCAACGGACAGCCGACAGACCAGGGAAGGTCACCCATGATCGGGTCCTGCCCGCCTGATTCATATACCATGGTTATGTTCGGGGCATGTGTCTTTTTCGCCAGTATTCCTGCCACCATCGGCAGTCCTGTTCCCACATATACGACCTTATGGTCTTTTATCTGTTTTGTAAGGATGTATGCCAGCATCTCCAGAGGGTTTGCGGGTGCATTAAGGTCTCTCATATCTGTCTCCTTGTCCTAATAATAAAGGTCTGTATCATGTGTCAGCGTATATTCCTGGTATGAAAAATCGATGTCTTCATTGTCGCCTTCAGCTGCTTTTGTCTGGCGGCGCGCTTCAGCTATCCATTTTGCACCGCCTAACTTGTTCACGAAGTCGAACTGGTCGTTGCAGGTGAAGACCCATTTATCGAGGAATTCCTTCAGGTTGTCATAGCTGAGGCAGCCATAGCGCAGGAATTTCTCCCACCACTGTCTCGACCAGTAGTAGTATCCCGGCATATTACCTGGGACCGCCCCGAAAGGCATTTCTACCACTGCATCGACATAGAAGAACGGAATTATCGCGCCCTGTCTGTTGTATCTGATATCAGATTCAGGGACGATTTCTTCAGCGGTGATGATCAGCTTTCGTGCAGATGCGGCAATTGCAAGGTCATTAACCTGAGGGCCGTAAATGTATGCATTCCCGTACTTGTCTGCTACATGGCAGTGGATGATTGACACGTCGGGAAATAGTGCCGGGATGAATACAGCCGGATCACTGTCTTCCCGCATGGGGTTCTGGATCACCTTCAGGTAGGGGTTGTATTTCATTATGTCGGAAGCCAGCATCTGCTTGCTCAAAAGGCCCGGTACGCCCAGCTGTGCAGCCTTGAACCCGAGCGCAACGCCCCCGTGGCTCCACTCTGAAAGTATTTTTATGCGGCCGTCTTTGAGCAGCCGGTCGTAATTCTTGTCTATCCCTCTCATCTCGGCGCCGAGATATGAGTTGTGTGAATAGTCCACATTGCCGGTATAAATCATATAGCTCTGGTTGGTATTCGGTGCTCCGATCATCTGTATGTTTTTTTTGCCCTGCCGCATTATCTCGAAATATGCCTGATGTGGTGTCCTTACATAAGCGAATCCGGAGTCCGTCAGAATATCGCCGTCGCTGACATAGGTGGCGATGGCTTCCTTGAGCGTCAACCGCTTGTCGGCCTTGTCACGCTTTTTCGCTAGGTGTGCAGCGCGTGCGGATTCATAATCCACAAGCCTGTCCAGAATCCTTGTGTCGCTGATTTTCAGGTTTGCCAGAGCTTCCTGGTTGTATTGATATTTAGCCATAAGATATTCCTCCGTGATAATTATCTTGCCAGATTGTACTACTTTTCGAGTCAAAAGATTATTACTTTAATTATTCTAGCTGGTCAACAAAATCATTAATAATAATAAGCAGTTGTAATACAATAAGATATTAAGCCGCTAAGCTATCGAAATTGTGTCGAATTAAAAATCTACCATGTGCCTTTTAAAACCGGAGGCACATCTATAATACTGATCCGTTTTTTCCCCCTTGCACAGATGAACCGCAAAAGACTAAAATCACAACATGCGGTTTTTACTGACAAACGATGACGGCATATATGCTCAGGGGCTTGCCGCTATAAAACAGGAGCTTGAAAGGATAGGCGATGTTACTGTTATCGCCCCTGTTACAGAGCAGTCCGCCGTTGGCCATGCAATAACCATCTCAGATCCGCTTAAAGTGATACCCATTTACCGTTCAGGCGGATTCTACGGCTGGGGTATCACCGGCTCACCAGCCGACTGCGTGAAGCTTGGTGTTTCCTGTATAATGAAAGTCCCGCCGGATGTCATAGTCTCCGGAATAAACCGCGGTGAGAATGTGGGCATAAACGTCCTTTACTCCGGTACCGTATCCGCAGCTACCGAAGCGCTTATCCTGGGCTTCAAGGGTATGGCGGTTTCCGTAGACAATTATTTTCATCCTGACTATTCGGCTGCAAGCATCTTCGGCGCGAGACTGGCCAGAAGGCTTGCGGCGATAAAAGGGTCCATGCCTTATGCCCTGAACGTAAACTGCCCTTCGGCGTCTCTTGGAGATATAAAAGGGGTGAAAATAACCAGACAGGGCAACTCGAGGATAGTCGACAACTTTGTCGAACGTACAGACCCGCGCGGAACAAAATATTACTGGCAGGCAGGCATCACAAGGATCATGGACGAGACGCAGGATACCGATGCAGTCTGCCTGAAAAACAGGATGATATCGGTAACCCCCATTAATTTCAGGCTCGGATACAATGAGCGTATAAATTTCGAAGACAAGGACCTTGAAGGGATACTCAATGAGTCAGTCGTTTGAAACAAGGCTCGGGTATATATTCAAAGACAAGTCCCTTCTGAAGGAGGCGCTTACTCATTCGACCTATGCGAACGAGCATAAATCCCCTGAAATCCGGGACAATCAGAGGCTGGAATTTTTGGGTGACACGGTTGTAAATGCCACAATAGCAAGAAAGGTATTTCTTGCATTTCCTGATGCCAATGAAGGAGGGCTTACCAAATTAAGGGCTGAGCTTATAAACGAGGCTGCGCTTGTAAAGGTTGCAAAACACATCATGCTTGGAGTTGAGCTTTATCTGGGAAAAGGTGAGGAGCATGACAGGGGCAGCAGCAAGCCGTCCATTCTTGCCGATGCATATGAAGCCGTTATAGGTGCCATATTTCTTGACGGTTCTTTTGATGAAGCAAGTTCGGTCGTTGAGGCCCATTTTAAAGAGGTAATCGGAAACATCGAAGATATCGGCATAACCGACTACAAGAGCACACTGATTGAATACTGCCAGTCAAAAATGAAGAAGATCCCGGAAATGGCAGTTGAAGACGAGACAGGCCCTGAGCATGACAAGGTCTTTACAATAAGTGTGAGAATCGACGGGCAAGTGATAGGGCGCGGTACCGGCAGAACCAAGAAGCAGGCGTCACAGCAGGCATGCAGAGAGGCCCTGAAATTACTTAATGATCCCGGTAATAATGGCCCTTCATCGGATGAGATATCCTGATATTTCAGATGTCGAGAGCCGAACCTATTGTAATTCCCGTATTTGTTTCGAACCTGGGATGTCCGCACAGATGTGTTTTTTGTGATCAGACCCAGTATTCGTTGCCGGTTCCGCCTGAAAACATAAAGGATTATGCGCTAAGTTTCATAAGCGGCTGCAGGGTGCCACAGGAAAGGCAGCGCATTCTGGCGTTTTACGGCGGGTCGTTCACCGGAATAGAAGAAGGGCTTTTCAATTCCTATCTCGAGGCAGGGAACAGTCTTCTTCAAGAGGGTGTCATTCACGGCCTGAAGGCATCGACCAGACCTGACATGGTCAATGAAGAAACTCTCCTGAAACTTAAAGAGGCAGGATTTTTCGAGCTTGAAATCGGTGCTCAGTCCATGGATGACCGTGTACTTTCAGCTTCAAAAAGAAGCCATACAGCAGAAGATACCAGAAATGCGGCTGACCAGGTCAAGGCCTCGGGCCTCAAGTTTGGGATACAGATAATGCCGGGGTTGCCAGGGGAGGACAGGGAAAGCTTTATCAATACTGTCGAAAATGTCTGCAAAATGAAACCCGATACCGCCCGTATCTATCCAACGGTTGTTGTCAAGGGCACAAGGCTTGAATCAATGTATGAAAAGGGCGTTTTCAAGCCGCTCACGCTCGATGCCGCGGTCAGGATGGCCCTCTACGCATACATCAGATTGAAGGCTGCAGGCGCACGGATACTCCGTACGGGCGTTCCTCTGGAAGGCCTGAATATAGTTGCGGGGCCTGCCCATCCCTCATTTGGTTTTCTCATCAGGTCGCTTGCATTCAAACTGATGGTGCAGAAGGCCCTTGGCAGGGTCAATGATGCTGCACCAGCCGGAACAGAAGAGGGAGATGCAGCGACAGTCTGTGTCAATCCTCATGATCTGCAGGAGCTGATTGGCTACAGGCGCGAAAATATAACCAGTCTTCGCTTCGGATATACTCTGGATGATTCGGTTCAAAGGGGGCAAATTATTATCCGTTCAGGCAAAGAAAGTGCTTGTTTCAACTTCGAGGATATACTAAATCATATCATATGATTACAGATGCATTTGATACCCGGTCGCTGCCGGTTCTTCCGGAACTCGCTGATCATGTTTTAAGAATGGCACTGGAAGACGATGTGTCTGTTGCAAAGCTCTCGGGAATAATCGAAAAGGACCAGTCTCTTACCTCGCGCATACTCTCTATGGCCAATTCAAGCCATTACAAGCGTTCGCGTACGATCTACACCGTAAGGGACGCCATAGTGATAATGGGTCTCGAACAGGTTAAGACAATTGCCCTGGGCATGTGCGTGCTTGAGATGTTCCCGTCTGTTTCGGGATCGGTTCTCGATTACAAGGAGTTCTGGAGGCACTGCCTTTCCTGCGGGCTTTTTGCCAGGGCTATCATGGAAGTCTCCGATTCCAGGCTTTCTACGAAAGCGTTTTATACCGGACTGCTGCATGACATAGGCAAGATGATCCTTGATCAGACTGACCATGAGCGCTACGCGGCAGTTCTTGAAAAGGCGGCCGAAGGCACATATTCCCTTATCGAGATTGAAAGGGAAATGCTCGGTACCACGCACTGTGATGTGGCCAGGAAAGCTCTTGAGAACTGGAAGCTTCCTTCAATATATGTCGAGAGCATATGGTGCCACCATGCACCGGTAATGGTTATAGATGACGACCAGTACAAATTATCGGGTGTCGTCCATGTGGCGAACATACTTGCACACCAGAATTATATAGGCGCATCAGGCAACAGCTTCCCATCGAGGATTACAAACCCGCTTCTGAAAAGGTTTCAGCTCAATGCAGACATGCTTGACGATATCATGCTCACCGTTCCGTCCGAGGTTGAAACTATCTGCAGCGAGCTGGGTCTGGGAAGGCCTAGAGAGGGTCTTTTCAGACTTGTAAACAAGGCCAGCATGAGGCTTTCGGATGTTTCCCTCTCTCTTCAGCAGAGGACATTGAAGGCTGAAAAGGCGCTCAGGCGCTCCGATATACTCATAGACCTCATAACAGGCCTCAACCGATCTACCAAAATATCCGAGGCACTGGAAACGACAGCAGGGGTGTTGAGCAGTTCAGGATTCATCAAGGGTTTTCTGGGCGGCATCAGGACATCATCCATGAATCTCGTATTTGAGATGAAGCCCGGAGAAGAGCCCAGGTTTATACGCATAGGGGATGAGGAACTCAAAGGCATCGTCATCTCCGCCGATTACCCTGTCGGCATGAGCCTTGCGTCAGGCGCCTTCATGTATGTAAAGCTCGTTGACGAGGAAACAGGCGATGACAACAGGCTTATATCCACGCTTGTCGAGGCCATGTCCGAGGCGCTTAAACGCATAATGAATGAAAATACACGCTCGGAGCAGGCCGAACACCTGAGAAACGCGCTTTCCAATGCATCGACGGAAAAGCAGAAGGCGCTTGACATGCTCGGGGTCAACAGGGAACTTCTTGACTCATCCCCGTTCGGGCTGTGTCTTCTTGACGATGCCGGTGCCGTCAGTGCTGAAAACGAGATATCGGTTGAAATCAGAAAAGCGCTCGGAATCAGCGGGCCCTCCATCCTTGAAATGCTGGACAGGGAAACGACCAGGGATATTCACACAGCACTTGTATCAAGGCATGAATCAGACAGCGTCATCCGTTCCGGAAACAGGTCTATAAGGATAATTACGCGTCCATTGAGCGTAAATTCTCTCTCGCTCCTTCTCATGTGGGATATTACAAAAGAGCTTGAGCAGCAGAGAAGGCTTGCGGCGTATGCAAAGATGAGCACGATAGGCAATCTGGCGGCATCCATGGCCCACAACATGAAGAGCCCGCTGGGAGCGATACAGGGTTTTGCCAACATAATAAAGGAAGATGTCAGGTCCGGCAGTGTGAAAATCCTGCGCGAAGGGAAAGAAGACCAGGATTTCATGGCTATTGTCGAGAGCATAATATCTGCAACGGATAGTGTTCTTAAAATCATAAACCAGCTTCTGGGGCTCACCAGAAAATGGGAAGGCTCTGCCCAGAAAGCCGACATGAAGGCGTTCGCGGCTGAGACAATCGAGATGGTCAAGCCTCTAGCTGATGCATCAAAGGTGAAGCTCAGCACGGACGTAAGCGCCAAGCAGGGCTTGATAAGGACCAATGCAGTGCAGCAGGTGGTTGCTAACAGCCTTATAAATGCCATTACCGCCTCATCTCCCGGACAGGAGGTCTCTTTGGGGATAGCAAAGGACGGAGGCCGGGTTGTGTTCAAGATAACAGACAAGGGCATAGGCATTGACGAAGAGCAGATATCAAAGATATTCGAACCTCTCTATTCGGCATGGCCGAGCAGGACAGGTATGGGGCTGGGATTGTCGCTGGCCAGAGACATTATAGAGACGATGGGCGGGGATATTTCAGTAAAGTCATCTCCAGGTACAGGCTCAACCTTTATCATAAGCGTTCCGGAAGAAGTCTCATAAATCATCATGTCGAATAAGATCCTTATTGTAGAAGACGATTCTGTTTTCAGGAACTACCTCTTTATGGTGCTGAAGGGAGAATATGACGTTACCGTGGCTGCCAATCCGATTCAGGCGCTTGATTTCCTGTCCCGTGAAATATTCGACCTTATCATTACAGATCTCAGAATGCCCGAAATGGACGGGCGAGAGTTCGTGGAAAAGGTGCATTCGGAGATATTCCCTGGTCTGCCCGTAATCGTGGTCACCGCTTTTGAAGACGACTGGCCCGAAGAGGAAGGGATATTAAGCCATACGTTTACATTTCTGAGAAAAGGCGGGTTTCTCCCGAGTGAACTGAAGTCTCTTGTGGAAAAGGCTATCGGCAAGCCTTTGACAACCGAATCCGTGCCGTCAGGTCTGAATGAGATACATTTCAGAGATGTTCTGGATAACCTCCCTGACGCTGTTATTGTTACCGACAGAGAGTTGAAGCCACTATATGCGAACAGGCGTTTCGGAACATTTACCGGTCTTGTCATAAAAGACATGTCAGGCTCATTGCTTAATATTCTCAGCAGTGAAACAAGAAAGACGCTTGCCGAGGCAGCAAGCAAAATAGAGGAAAACTGGCAGGCGGATTTGAATCTTGAAATTAAGTGCATTGACAGCAGTATGGTAAATTATAATTTTACTCTGAGGTACATGAAAACCCAGGATGCGGACCTGCTGGTTTTTGCAGGTAATCCGGCTGACGAGACCGGTGATACTGGAAACAAAGATATCCATGAAAGGCTTCAGGGCATAATAAATGAACTTGAGGAAGCCAGGGCGGAGTGTAAAGCAGTCAAGGCCGATTTCGACAGGATTGCAGCGGACTCCAGGGGAATCATACTGTGGCTTGACGGCTCCTTCGGCTGTATTTATATCAATCCTGATGTAGAGCGTATCCTCGGTTACAAACCTGAAGAGCTCAAAGGTGCCGGAATTCCCTGGAATAGAATTATCCATCCGGATGATGTTCACATTATCTCAGACATACTTACTGCAACCGAACAGGGTATAGGAAAATTAAATGGC
Organism: uncultured Bacteriovoracaceae bacterium; assembly: GCA_964400685.1. Lineage (GTDB taxonomy): Bacteria > Desulfobacterota > Desulfomonilia > UBA1062 > UBA1062 > DATCTV01. The sequence continues at coordinate 14,594 of CAYNVT010000001.1, forward strand.
GAAGCCAGGGCATACAGCAGAACAGGCCTTCTCGTATATCTTGCCTGGAATGCGGTTCTCAGCTATAAGCCTGACGGGTCCTTATCGGGTGTCGATGCAATTGCAGAAGATATAACTCAGAGAATCGTTGCGAAGAATGAATTGGTCAAGGCAGGCAAACGGCTTGAAGAAGCACGCGAATCAATGCTGAGCGCACCGGATGAAAGATGCAGACTCATTGTCGAGGGTTCAAATAATGTAATATTCACGCTAGATGAAGATTTAAAGTTTCTTTATATAAACAGGAGAGGCCTTACTGTTCTCGGAGCGATTGAAGATGACGTAATATCAAGGCCGTTTCAGGAATTCATATCCGATCCCATATCTGTTACACGTTTTGAAGCCGCAATAATAAAACTGAATGAAGGCCAGGATCCGGGTCTTGTAAACATTTCCATTGACGCAAGCCACGGCCGTAGCGTGTGGGGCATAAACATCTGGGCAATGGGGTCTTCACAGGCAAAGATTGAGTATGCGGGAATTGCCAGGGATATGACAAGTGAGGTGTCGAATTATAAAAAGCTCAAACTACTTGCAAATATCGAGCAGTACAGTGCGGATGCAATTATAGGCTATGATCTTGAAAGGCGCATCATATCATGGAATCGCGGCGCTTCCATGATGTTCGGATGGTCTGAAGAGGAAATTCTCGGCAATTATTCATTTACGACAATTGTCCCGGAGGAAAGGAAAAGGGAATCCGATGAACTCTTGAAAGAGGTCCTTGAAAAAGGCTATGTGCGGGATCTCGAAACGGTCCGCAAAACAAAAAACGGAGAGATGCTTAATGTAAGCCTTTCAATGACAACATTAAGGGATGACGTAGGCAAGGCATTCGGTTTTTCCATTATCATGAAGGATATTACCAGACAGAAAAAGATGGAGGCTGCATTGATCCAGTCTGAAAGGCTTGCCGCCATGGGTAAGCTTTCAGCCAGCATTGCGCATGAGATCAACAATCCGCTCTACGGTATAAAGAGCTGTTTGAAAAATGTTCTCAATACAGATGAAAATAAAAAGATAGATACCCAGTTCGTAAAGCTTGCGATCAAAGAGACGGACAGAATCGCCGAACTCATCAGGAATATGAAGACCTTTTACCAGCCCACCGATGCAGAGGTCTTCACGACTGATATAAACGAAATAATTAGGGAAATCCTCACTTTCAATAGAAAATATCTTGAGGAGAACAAGGTTAAGCTTGAACTTGATCTGGCTGAGTGCCCTTATATCCTTGCCGTCCCTGAACAGATAAAACAGGTTTTCATAAACCTCATGACCAATGCGGCCGAGGCCATGCCCGGGGGAGGAACCCTGAGAGTTTCAACCATGCCCGGAATTGACGAGAAGTCGGTAAGTATAAGATTCGAGGACAATGGTGTAGGGATTGCGAAGGAAGACATCCCGAAACTCTTCGATATGTTCTATTCAAAGAAGCCTCATGTGAAAGGAGTCGGTCTCGGCCTGTCGGTAAGCTACGGTATTATCAAGAGGCATGGTGGTACGATCGAGGTTGACAGCGATCCTTCAGGGGGTACAAGTTTTAAAATCGTCCTGCCGGTTAAACCCGGATGGGAAAGGCAGCTGAAACTTGAACTCAAATAGTGAGGGCTATGTGTTCAGGTCGGGCTTTGTAGCCATTATCGGCAGGCCCAATGTAGGGAAGTCGTCTTTCCTGAACAGAATCCTCGAAGAAAAGATATCCATCATTACGCCAAAGCCGCAGACTACCCGGGACAGGATACTGGGCATCTATACGAGGGATGACTGCCAGATAATTTTTCTTGATACACCAGGTATACATATTTCGGATAAGGAGCTAAACAGGTGCATGGTTGACAAGGCCCTCTCCGCTTTATTCGATGCCGATCTGGCGCTTGTCATGGCCGAACCAGGAGATACAGCAGAGTCTCTCGCGCCTGTTTTCGAGCATATAAAGGACTTTAGAAAAAAGGCGCTTTTTGCCCTTAACAAATCTGATCTGCTGAGCGGAGAAATGGCGGCAAAAAAAATAGAAGGACTCAGCTCAGGTTTCGATTTTTTCAGCAGGCAGGCGATATCATGCATTACCGGTGACGGGATAGACGATTTGATGAATGAAATTTATGTTGCCCTTCCCGAGGGGCCTCCGTTTTTCCCTGATGATATCCTGACCGATTCGACTGAGAGGTTTCTGTGCGCCGAACTGATCAGAGAGAAAGTGTTTCTGCTGACACAGAAGGAGATACCTTATTCCACAGCGGTCGAGATAGAGCAGTTCAAGGAAGGCGATATCGCCAGAATTTCAGCGGTGATTCATGTGGAACGGCCTTCCCAGAAGGCGATCGTCATAGGCAGGGGCGGTTCAATGCTCAAGAGGATAGGGACAGAAGCGAGGCTGGACATGGAGCGCCTTCTGGGTCAGAAGGTTTTTCTTGAATTGTTTGTGAGAGTCACCGAAGACTGGACGAAAAATCCGCGTGAACTGAAAAGGCTCGGGTATAAATAATGCTTATTGCGATTGTGGGACGGCCCAATGTTGGCAAATCGACACTCTTTAACCAGCTTTTGCGTGATAACCGCGCAATTGTTGGGCCCGAGCGCGGAATCACGCGGGACCGCATATACGGCAGATGGCATATAGACGAGGATCACACCGTCGATATTGTCGATACCGGCGGATACGATTCGGTTGCCGAGGGTTCAATCGGCATATCGATGCGCGAGCAAACCCTTGTCGCCATAAAAGAGGCCGACCTGATACTGTGCATTCTAGATGCAAGAGATGGAGTCACACGGGATGATTACGAACTCATCGAAATACTGAGAAATTCCAGGTGTGAAGTAATCTATGCGGCCAACAAGGTGGACGACCCCAATGCCGATATCGGTATCGCGCAGCTTTACGAACTCGGGCTTGACGGGTTCATAGGCATATCTGCAAAGAACAGAAGGCTTGAGGGACTCATCGATGAAGTAAAGGCAAGGCTTGACAAGTCTGAGGTGCTTCTTCCCGATGAAAGGGACCATATCCGGGTAAGCATCCTGGGCAGGCCCAATGTCGGCAAGTCCGCTCTCCTGAACCGTATCACAGGCAGCGAACGGTCCATCGTCTCGCCTGTTGCGGGAACGACCAGGGATTATGTCGATACCTCGTTTGAAAAGGGAGGCAGGAAGTATCTCTTTATCGATACGGCCGGGATCAGGCGCAAATCAAAGATCGATACCAAGCTTGAAAAGGTCAGCGTCATGCGTTCAATCCACAATGTCGAACGCTCGCATGTATGCCTGTGCCTGATGGATGCGACTGAACCTGTTACGGATCAGGACAGGCACCTGATGGGTATCGTGCAGGACCATGCGAGGGCCTGCGCTATTGTAATAAACAAGGCTGATCTGATCGATGAGGCGGGCAGAAAGAGTGTCCGTAACAGGATCGATCTCTTTATGCGCTTTGCCGCCGATACGCCGGTAATTCTTCTCTCGGCGCTGACCGGGAAAAATGTGCAGGGGCTTTTCCCCCTGATAAACGGTCTCTTTGATAAGACATCAAAAGAGATCCCGACACCGCAATTGAACAGGCAGCTTCTTTCCATCGTTGAAAAGCATCAGCCCCCTGTATCAAAGAACCGCAGGATAAAGTTCTATTACATCACCCAGACAGGCATCATACCGCCCAGGTTCAGGATAGTGACAAACAGGCCCGAGGATATTCCCGAATCGTATTCACGCTATCTTGTCAAAGCACTCAAAGCAGAATGCGGCCTTGACGGCATTCCTGTAAAGATTAAATATGCCTCACGCAGGAAAGAAGGCGAATAGCCGAAGATGTCATTTTTTTACAAGAATTTATCCGGTTGTAAAGAAGTATGAGGAAAAAGGAGGACAAATGACAAAAGCCATTTATATCGGCCGAGTGTTGCTTAACGCATTGATCCTTATCTTTTCCTTCCAGATATTCCGTGTATTCATGCTGAGCGTTATCTGGAACCTCAGCCTCTACCTGTCAGGTCCGTACAGTCTGTCGCTCTTTGCACTGGCGGTCTTCGCCTGTGTCATGCTGCTGCCTGTAATTGTTAGAATAACCGGAATGAGGGGTATCATCGCAGTATCGGGATTCGGCATTGTCCTTATGAGGATGGCCATGCAGTTCGCCAGCGAGCCGGTGTTTCTTCTGACCCTTTCTACAGCCGGGATTATCATGTTCATGTGGTTTTTTACCGCATGGATACGTTCGGGACTGGATTTTGACAAAGAATACCCGCCGGTCATGGCAACGGCTTTCCCCATAGCGATGCTTATGGATGTATGCAGCCGTTCGCTGCTCATGTCATATGACCTTGTCTTCAGAAAAAGCACATGGGCCCTGCTGATAATCGCCGGCGTATCACTTGTGGCCTTGGTCCTGCTCTGGCTTGTGGTAGTTCGCGGCAAAAGTGAAGGCGAAGATGGGGAACCGGGTTTTCTGCGCTCACTCCTTATTGCAGGTATAGCCCCCTGGCTTTATCTGGGTATGGCAATTTACCAGAACCCTGCGGCTGCGGTCGGGCACGCGGGAATGTCAGACATACAGATGCATATAATCATATGCATTACAACCGCATTGGGTGCATTCTTCGGGACTTTTATCGCTCTGAGGCCTCACAAATTCAGGTTCGCCATTGCTTTTCCATTATCGCTCATCCTCGTCCTTTCAACATGGGGGATAGTTGAGTCAAAAGGTTCATTGATTTACCTGATTTATGCAGGTGCGATGGCGATGTGGGTGATGCCTGGATATATTTTTGCTTCTCTGTCAGGAAAGAGGCATGGAATTTTCGGAACCTCGCTGGGAATGTTTTTTGGCTTTATTATCATGCTTATCATTGTTTTCCTTCATTATAACTTCGGCATATTCGGTGTGACGATTGCCGCATCCGTAATTGTCTCAATAGTTGCGATATCGGCATCCCTTCTTCAGATCGAGACCGTAAGCTGGAAAAACGTGAAAGCAGGCCTGTCCATAGCTGGAATCTCCTGCATTATAGCGATCGGAGCGGTTGACCTGATGATGCTCAAATCGAGTCCTCCCTCGACCTACTGGGTCTTTCCAGGTAATAATATAAGGGTATTGACATACAATATCCATCAGGGGCTTGATGCAGACGGCGTAATGAATCTTGAAGGAATTATCGGTGAGATAAAGAAGCTGAACCCGGATATAGTCTGCCTGCAGGAGGTGAACAGGGCCCAGGTTTCCAACGGGCTTGTAGATTGTCTGATGCCTATCAGCTATGCACTGGGCATGCCCTATGTCTTCGGCGCCAACAGTGAAGACGGCCAGTACGGGAATGCAATTCTTACAAGATACCCAGTAAGGGATTGGGACAACCTCAGGTTTTTCAATAATTCGACTGAGACAAGGGGAACTCTGCATGCGGTCATAAAAACGAGACAGCCCAACGATATGAACAGTGACCTGAATCTCTTTATAACCCATCTTGACCATATTTCAGGACCTTCAAACGTGCGGGGTAAACAGGTGCGAGAGGTGCTTGAGTTCTGGTCGAAAAGGCCCAGGTCAATCATTGCGGGCGATCTCAATGCCGAGCCGGACAGTTCCGAAATGAAACCTTTTTATGCGGCAGAATTGAAGGACTCCCTGGAGCCTTTCGGGAAAAAATATGTGAAAACATTCTGGGAAGGTTTTGGCGAGCAGGCGATGAAACTTGATTATATATTCATATCGAAAGATCTAAATGCCGTCGATGCCATGATCGAAGATTCCAGGGCCTCAGACCATAAGCCTGTTGTGGTCGACATCAGGAGGTGACGGTTAATGCCGGTAAAAAAGGCCGCATTCTTTGATTTCGACAAGACGCTTCTGGACTGCGAATCATCAAAGCTTCTGATTGATTGTATGAAAAAGAACAGGAGACATTTTTTCTCCGAAAAGGGTGTGTCAGCAGTTTATATAATGAAGCTCATTTTTTTAAACGAGCTTTACAAGAGACACATCTATTCCGATGAGAAGATGGCACTTTTGCTGATAAGCTTTTTCAAGGGCAGAAGGCTGTCAACGTACGAGGAAATCGCCCCTCATCTTTACCGGGATTATATAAAGCCGCACCTCTCGCCCAACCTCATGGAAAGAGTTCAATGGCACAAAAAGGAGGGAGACCTTCTTGTGCTGATTTCAGCCGGACTCAGATATATACTGGACATAGTGAAAACAGAACTCGGATTTGACCACCTGTTGTGCACCGATCTTGAAACGGGAGCCGATGGCATCCTTACAGGAAGGGCTTCAGGGATGCTGTGCATAAACGAAAACAAAAAAATCCTTTGCGAAAGGCTGGCAGAGGAAGAGGGTATAGACCTCGAGTCGTCAAGCGCCTACGGAAACCACCAGTCTGATATCCCGATGCTTGGTACCGTGGGCCATGCATTTGTCGTCGAGCCCACCGGGCCTCTGCTAAAGGTTGCACTAGAAAAAGGCTGGCCTGTGTTAAACTTCAGATAATGGATATTAGCCGGTTAAAAAACTCTCTATGCCTTGCAGTGTTATGGTGCGTTATTAACCTGTTTATGGCATCTATGCTCGGGGCAACAGACCAAGACGAGCCGGAACCGGATAAAATTAGAGCACCGTCAAAAATTTACTCGGCCGAAGACGGCTGGTTCGACATCAGCGGTTTCATCGATGAGGCTTATGGTTTTGCACCTGTCCTGATGCCTATCACCGAGCCTGCTGTAGGCTACGGGGCAGCAGGGGCTCTTGCATTCATCGACAAGCCGGAAGGCGGAGACTCAGAAGCCGGTTTCGGCAGGCCAAACATCTCAGTTCTGGGTGGTTTGGGCACTGAAAACGGGACATGGGGTGCATTCGGCGGCGACATAAGACAATGGCTTGACGATAATCTCCAGACTCAGCTCATGCTGGTCTATGCCTCAGTCAATCTCGATTTCTATGGCATCGGAGAAAACGGCATACTGCAGGCTCATCCGCTCAAATATAATCTCAAACCTGCAGGCGGAATGTTTAACGCAAGGTATAGACTGGGCAGATCACGAGTATGGGCAGGTGCAAGCTATACATTTGCAGAAACGCTTGTTTCATTTGATGACCCTCCTGATACCCCATTCATGCCTGATTTTGAGAGTCACTCCCGCATCGGTGGATTGACGCCGTCACTCACGTTCGATTCGAGGGACAATATCTTCACGCCATTATCAGGAACATACATAGAGGGAACGGCCGGTCTTTACAGCCAGGCTCTGGGTGGCGACAGCGAATTCCAGCTGCTGAGCTTGGATGCCATTCAGTATCTGCCTCTTTACCGGACACTGACGCTGGGAGTGAGGGGCGGGGCGACATTCAGCTTTAATGATGTGCCATTCTATATGAAGCCTTATGTCGAACTTCGCGGCGCGGCGGCCATGAGATACCAGGGCGATGAAGCGGCGGAAATAGAGGCTGAGCTCAGATGGCAATTGTGGAAAAGGTTCAGCCTTGTAGGTTTTGCAGGTACAGGTTCAGCGTGGAATGACTTCGGTAGATTCAGCAACAGTGACAACATCGTGACCGGAGGTGTTGGGTTCCGCTATGAGCTGGCGCGTAAATACGGGCTGCATATGGGCATAGACCTGGCATTCGGGCCGGATGATCCGGTCATCTACGTACAGTTCGGCAGCGCATGGCTCAGGCCGTGATAATAGGACAAAGACTCCTGCTCAACCGCCTCAATTGTCATTTCGAACCTGATGTAAGCAGGTGAGAGATCCTGCTTATGCATTTTCTCCTCACTCCTCACTGCTTACTCCTTACTTCTGACTCACCACTTTCTTTTGAAAGCAAGATTCCTCACATACGTTCGGAATGACAATAAACAAGTTATGCCGGAGTCTCAGACCGGATGTTCCGCCCCGGAATCAAGTGGTGTTCCTGAGAAAAGCCTAGACCGGTATGAACTTCCTGCTCTTTTTTGTCTCGAGGTAAACTCTATATTTATTAATCAGCGTTTTAACTGCTGATGCAATCAGGCCCCTGGTGAATCGGTTCTGCACCAGAACGCTGTGATAGATCATTGCAAAAAACTTTATCCTTATCCGGTCACCAAGGCTTGCTTCAGGGAGAGGCTTTTCTATGTCAATGGGTCTGGGAAAAAATCGCTTTGAAGAAAAGGGCCATTTGAGGAGGAGATTAGTGGTTACGGCAAGAATATCCCATGCCCTTTCATCATGCCTGTGGACAGGCGTTTCGCCCGCGGCGATCTGTACGAGCTCAATTGGCAGGTATATGTCGATCCTGCTGTTGGTCAGCACTTTAATTAGCGACATGAATGCACAGCAACCCGGACACGGAACAACCAGAATATCTGCGCCTGTCGCTTCTGCCTCCTGCAGCCTTAGATAAAGGCTTTGCAGAAGGTTGAGAAGTGTGTGCAGGGGATTGCTCGAAGTCGGCCCGAACAGAGTGGGTACGGTACCTGCCCAGCCGCAGCACAGCGCATTTTCTCTTGTATGCTTCATTTCAACGATTGTTGCACCTGTACGCTCGAGTATTTCACGGGTGACATCCGGCAGTTTCCCTTTCATATACCTGCCGCAGCAGTTGTCGTGGACCGTGACGGTCCTGTTCAATTTGTTTTTTACCTGGATATTCCCGTTCTTCAGCCTCTCAAGTATCCAGCTGTCCAGAAGCTCGACTTCAAAGTCGAAATTTATGCCGAATTTTTTGGGAAGGACATCGGTGAACATCGAGGCCTCGACCACCATGAAGCAGTACATCTTCTCGATGCCCATCCCTTCGAACTTTTCTTTTGCAAGCCTGCCCAGGCGCTCAGCCTCAGCAAAAAAACCTATCCTGTAGGCGTCTTCGCCGATCCCGAACATGCTATCGCTTCCCGCGATAGCAGGCTTGAGTTCATCAAGGAGCGAGGTCTCAGCAATATAAGGCAAGAGATTATTGTAAAAGCCGGTAAGTAGCATCTCCTTTTTTGGATTCTTGAGATTATCCTCCCATGAACGCACAAGCGAAAGTTCATTTTTCCCCATGAGCACCCTGGTGGAGGTCCACATGTTCTCTGGCTCATTGGGGAATATAAACCTGGCCATGTGGGGAAGGCCGCATGTCTTTCCTGTTTCGTTATAGCGCTCCAGAATTAGCCCGTAGGGATTGGCATTCTGAGGACAGACAAATTCGCAGGTGTTGCAGGTGACGCAATGCTGAAGCACCAGAGAGGAATCGGTATCACCGCGAATAAGTTTATCAATTTCTTCTTTAGCAGCGCTCTTTGAAAGCTCAAGAACTGGACAGCGTTCAAGGCATATCCCGCAGCGGTCACACAAATCTTCCCGAAAGAAACGGAAACAGGATTTTGCACTCATTTTATAGACCTCCACTTGCCATTACTACCGGCAGCTATAAGATATGGTTCATCACAGACAGGCTTACTTATCAAGCTGAAATGGATGATTATATCTATATTAACAAAGGGTGCCTGACTGGTAATTCTTGATAAATTCATTTAATTGTCCCGTTTCAAGACTTGAGACGACAGAACTTCTTAAGTCCATAGCTCCTGATGTAATCAAAGGCGGTCTTGAATTAAATGTACCATTTGAAAATCATAGCTTTCCATGTTTAATGATTGAGTCATGTTTCTCGATCAGAATGTGCTGGATCAAAGCTGGATTATGGCAAATAGTATAAATGAGCTTCAGGAAAAGATTCCGGCAATCCTTTCTCCCATTCTGACCCTGGAAGGGATGTCATATCCAGACATCTCGAGGATGTCCTCGTCAAATTTAACGGCGCCTTTTTTAAACACGAGGACTATCGTCGAGCCGCCCAGACCGAAATAACCCTTTTCTTCACCTTTGGATTTTTTCCCCTGACCGGGGCTGGTCCAGACCATGCGTCCCACATATAGCGCTCCAACCTCGATCATTAGAAATTGCCCCATCTTTTCATTGTACAGGATGCTGACATCCCTGACATTGACATCGAAAGGTCTGTAGCCGTGCTCCATTGCTATGGGGTTTACCGAAAAAAGCTTTGCACCCAGAGTCCAGGACCTATCAAGAGAGCAGTCGCAGGGAAAATGATACCTGTGATAATCGGTAGGGGAAAGATAGACCACGGCGAGTGAACCGCTTTTGTATTCATCGGCAAGGTGTTCATCCCTTAAAAGGGAGGTAAGAGTGAATTTCTGGCCTTTGACGGTGAATGCCGGAAAGCCGGATATGTCCGGGAATACTGTAAGGAACCCGTCAGCAGGAGATACGAGTGCATCACTCTGCTGGCATACAGGCCTTGCCTGGGGTTTGAGTCTGCGATCAAAGAACTCGCTGAATGATGAATATTCTGCTGTTGGTTTCTCGAATTCCGATTCGTCAAGATTGTTTACGGCAACGAAATCAAGCACCTTTTTCTTCGAGAAGCGTGTGTAATCTTTTAACGCCATAAGTGTGCTGAAAAACGGCCATATTGCAATTCTGCTCATTATGAACCTGGCTATGGGATTTTTATGTACAAATATTATTGCTTCGTTCTTGTAATATCGGACATCTTCAAGCCGGGCCGTTTTTCTGTTCCAGACCTTGTTCATTATAAGCTCCTGTCTTAATCTTTCTCATAAAGCCTTTTATGTCAAGACAAGTGTGAGGCTTCGGAATTTTTCAAATATCTTATAAACAGTACATCCGGCCCTTATTTTAAGCTGAAGTTGAAGACCAATACAGGCCAAAAGAGTGCTTGTTTTTTAAAAAACCCTATTGTATAGGACACCAACTTAATCGGACAGGGACGGAGGATGTCAAACATGGATGAGATCAAAGCAAATCAGGAAAACGTGACCGAAATCACGGAAGAAAAAGCGGCTCAGGAAACGGATCAGACCAATTACGAGGCACTCTACGGCGAAACTTTCGGCAAATCATTGTCTATCGGGGCTGTAATAACAGGTACGGTTGTCCAGATCGATGCAGAAAATATAATGATAGATGTAGGACGAAAAATGGAGGGCAGCGCTCCATTAAAGGAATTCCTGGATGAAGACGGCAACATTAATGTAACTATCGGGGATGAAGTTGAAGTACTGGTTCTGAGCCTGGGGAAAAATATCAGATTGAGCAAGGAGAGAGCGAGATCCCTTAAGGTCTGGGACGACATAATAAGGGCTTATCAGGATAAGACAACAATTTCAGGCAGAGTTCTAAACAGGATAAAAGGCGGTCTGATGGTCGACATAGGCGTTCAGGCATTCCTCCCGAGTTCTCATGCATCTCTTTCCCAGCCGACCGAGGCGGATTTAGAAAAGCTGATCGGCTCGAAGGTTGAGGTTTCTGTAATCAAATACAACCGTAAAAAGAACAATGTTGTTGTAAGTCACCGGGATGTTCTTGAAAGTGAAAGATCTGCAAAGAAGAAGGTTCTGCTTGAGACAATAAACAAGGGCGACGTTGTCAAAGGCACGGTCAAGAACATTCTTGCATACGGCGCATTTGTCGACATCGGCGGAATAGACGGACTTCTGCATATAACCGACATGTCTTGGGGAAAGCTTAAGGACCCCAAGGAAAAGGTCGCTTCGGGCCAGGTTATTGATGTTAAAATAATCGATTTCGACCCCGAGACCGAGAAGATATCCCTTGGAATAAAACAGCTTTCAACAGACCCCTGGGAAGGTATTGAATACCGTTATCCCATCGGGAAGAAAGTGAGCGGCAAGGTTACATCTCTGACCAACTATGGTGCATTCGTCGAGCTGGAAGAAGGTGTTGAAGGGCTTGTCCATATCTCTGAGATGTTCTGGTCAAAGAAGATTAGGCACCCGTCTTCAGTGCTCAAGGAAGATGAGGAGGTCGAGGTCCAGATACTGGGTGTTGACCAGAAGGAAAGGCGGATATCTCTCGGCCTTAAGCAGACCACGCCTAATCCCTGGGATCTTCTGAGCCAGTATTACATTGAAGGCGCAGTAGTCGATGCGAGGGTTAAGAATGTAACCGATTTCGGTATATTCGTAAGCATTGATGAGAACATCGACATTGACGGGCTTATACATGTTAGCGACATATCCTGGGATCCGAAGGTGAAGAACCCCAAGGACATGTTCAAAAAGGGAGATATCTTAAAGGCAAAAGTGCTAACTATTGACCAGGATTCGGAAAAGTTCTCACTCGGAATAAAACAGCTTGAACCCGATCCATGGACGCAGATAGCAAATGATCATCCTGCCGGCAGCATAATAAAGGGAAAGATAACTAGCATAACCGATTTCGGTGCGTTTGTTGAAATCGCCCAGGGAATCGAGGGGATGATCCATATTTCCGAGGTCAGCCGTGACAAGATAGAATCACTGGCCGAGGTGCTGAAAGTCGGGCAGGAAGTAGAGGCTGTCGTTTTGAGGGTCAGCCCTGAGAACAAAAAGATAGGCCTTTCGATCAAGGCGCTTGACGATGCGCAGACCAGAAAATCTCTCCAGGAGACGAGCAAGGCGCCTGACAAAGTTGCAACAAACCTTGGCGACCTGCTTAAGGGCTGGCAGAAAAGCTGATAAATAGCGTTATTGAACAGCATGAAAAAACAGGCGGCTCCGGGAATTCCGGGCCGCCTGTTTTATATTGTCAAGATACTCCAGACGACCTTTTTGTCTTTCTGTGTATTTAAATTTAATTCAAGTCTATTGCCTGTTTTTCTGTATCGAGTCTGTATGCCCTCGATAAGAACCTTTTCTGCGCACAGGCCTTCCGGCAGTTCGATTTTCACTTTAAGCATGGTGTTGACAGGCAGACTGAGATAGCCTGAAATTTTCCCGGGTGATACATCGATGCCGAAGAGACTGCATGAAAAAGAGTAAATTTCGTGCGGTATTTTTGGTGAAATTGTCCAGCCGTCTACATCGGCAGTCAGTCCTGCAAGTCTAGCGAGCGTGTACATCATCTGGCCGTGGGCATGGATATTCTGCACGGGATATGCCTGGGCGCCGAGGGAAAAGACCGGGTTTTTCTGGTACCAGGTTTCGCCTGGCCGGGCCGAATCGGGGCCGTTGAAGGCATCCGGACCGCTCCATATGCCGTACCATTTATCCGGATAGAGTTCCGCATGCCAGGCCAGGGTATTTTTTCTGAAGACTTCCCAGGCAAGGTCTCTGTCAAAACCGGACAGGGCAATGGCGGCAGGGGCATTTATGGCAAACCACATGCCGCCTGATTCCTGCTCTCCCTTTCTCGTTGTCATTGATTCCCTGCCAGTGTCTGATATCTTGATGCCTGCTCGAGTGAGAAGCTTTTCCTTTATTGCTTTTACAGCTGTGCTCTTCCTGCCACCGTCAAGACTTCCCCCGGCGAGCAGCGCCCAGACCAGAGGCTCCAGCCAGGTCTCCTCTGTTCCGAACGGTTTCCCAAGGCCCGAATATGAGCGGATTAAATGGTCTTTATGCCAAGCGCTGTTAAGTGCAGTTATCAATCGGTATAAAAGAGATGCACTGGCTTTCTTTGTTTTTGTATCACCGGCGTATTCTGCCAGATTCTCAAACATGGGCAGGATGAAGCATGCCATTGCCGTGTTGAGTACCGACTCTCCTTTCAGGACTGTCATTACAATATCCAGGGGGCTGTCTGCCGCCGTAAGCCATGTCATCTCATCATTCCAGTCGGACAGCCTTATTTTCAGGTGCCCGTTCCTGCCGGTCCCGATTTTATTGACAATATGGGAAAAGGCCTTTTTAGCATGCTCCCAGACGGACCCGTATTTGCATTTGTCAAGGGGGTAGTAGGGGATGGACGATTCAAGAAAGCCGAAATCCCGGGTAGCAAAAACATATTCGCACAAAGCCCATAAGAACCACAGTCCGAGGTCCGAAGGCCGGTAGAATAAACGGTTTCTTTTGCCGAAACCGTCGATGCTGTAAAAGAAGGTGCCATCTGTCTTCTGGCTCCTCAGCATGAATTCAAGCATTTCCCTTGCTGATTGTCGTCTGTAATAAGTGAGCGTCATGATATTTTCAAAAAAATCACGCGATGCCCCGTTCAGTCCTGAGTCGTAAAGATAATTGCCTGCCTGCGGAATATAATGCCTCTGATAATAGGCGTCATACTGCGAAGATGAATGGAAATAATAATTATTCCAGACAAGTTCCCGTCCCATATTGGATTCTTCTTTTGCAGCTTTAAAGGAAGGTGCGCAGTCTTTCCAGAATGAAGCGGTATTCTGCCACAGGTGAGCGCCTTTTTTGGTGACTGTTGCCACTATGTCTTCCGGTTCCCTTCCTTTTGCATAACCGTAGACGAATCTGAAAACTTTTTCTTTGCCTGCTTCAATCGTGAAGTTCATTATGGCTGCAAGACAGGTATCAGCCTCTTGTGTTGAAACTGGTGGAGTAATGCATGAGCTTAAATTGGTTCTGTCGAGATTTTTTACAGGCCGTGAACCATTGAACAATAGACGCGGTTTTGTAATCCATCCGCAGGGTTTATCATCAAGACATGCAAGGAAGACCCCGGGATATTCAGGGTCTATATAGCAGGGTTTCTCAGGAATTATGCCCTGTTTGCCGTCAGGCCATGCTGAAAGGATGCTGCATTCACTGTTAAGACTAAGCCTCGGGTGTCTCCGTGTTCTCATGCTCAGGAACCTGTTAAGGATAAATTTTGTTATTCTCGTGATGTTGACATCCCAGTATTCTATCAGGTGAAAGTCTTTCAGTTTATCTGCCTTATTATGAATTTTTACTTCGGATATCAGACATGGTTCATCACCCGCCGGGGCAAAAACCCTTCTTTCAAATGCCAACCCGCGGTATTCAAATGTCTTCTTGAAATATCCGGAACCGAATATTCTCCCCCATCCGGCACCTTCAGGGATGCAGTCGTTCCTGTCAATCAGAACCATATCCTCAGATATCAGCCAGCCGAATCCTCCACAGTGCGCCTTATCTTCTGGGTTAAAATCGTTAAGCCACAGCTGTCCGGTTTCGCCGTAAAAGACCTTGACCATACCAAGGTTGTAGGCGTTCGCCGTAATGCGGTCATTCCCCAGCTGATGCCAGTGCAGGTTTGATTTGTTTTTGATGACAGTGGCCCAGACCGCATGCGGATCATCATGCCGCATTCTGTATCTGTATGCGGGAAGGCCGTTTTCGTCCTCGAACCAGTTACCGAATATCCCGCTGTCTGCAAATTCGGGCGTACTGGTTCTTTTCAATTTCCCGACCCCTGTTCCATCCTTTTCAACATCATCTCTTTTGCCCTTTTTTCATCTCTTTTTATCGTATAGGCGACAAGTATCCAGGAAAGTCCCACAGGTATTAAAATGAGCATGGCTAGCCTGAAGTTGAAAAGTCTTGTCGGATTCAAACCTAGCATGATCGCAAGGTCATCTCCGAACACCCCGATAAGCGCACCGAGCCCGAACCCGATCTGTGCTGTTATCTGGATCAGTGCCGATATCGTACCACGGTTCTCAGGCAGGTTCACATCGAGCATCATGGCTTTTGAGACGGGTGTCGGGATTTCAACAAAGGATGATGCGATAAATCCGATGGCTATTGGAATTGCAAGAAAAAGTACCGTTGAGCCGCGCATATCAAATGCGAAGAAAACCAGAAACAGGAAGCATCCTGCAAACAGGGCTGATGCGCTCAGATACGCTGGATAACCGGGATTTTTCATATGCAGAATGTCAC
>CAYNVT010000001.1:30289-116917 GCA_964400685.1 uncultured Bacteriovoracaceae bacterium
CGAAAAAACCTCCGATAAGGTCTCCGACGAGGCTTCCCGAGAGTACGATTAGCAGTATCAGTGTTGCGGTGCCTGTACCGAGGCCGACATCTTTCGAATAATAATCGACCATGAATCGCTGAACATATCCCATCGGCATTGTGGCGATAATGCAGGATATTATAAATATCAGATTCGTGGGGATCGAAAATATTGTCTTTAAATCGGAGAGTTTTATCCGGCCTTTATACCCTGAGAAGCATTCACCGACGGTATCCCTTGTGTCGGCAAAACCTCTCTCAGGGAGTTTCCCTGCAAGGATGAAAAGTCCGGTCATCAGGATGAGGATAATGCTTTGCACCTGAAATGATGCCCTCCAGCCGAGAGCGGTTTCACTCCCGATAACGCCTCCCAGAATAAAACCGTTGCCGTAGCCTATGTTGACTATTGCCACAAATATTCCGGATGCGGCGGCCCTGCTCTTTGATGAGAACATGTCGCCTATTATCGAGAACATTACGGGCACGAATCCGCCGATGCCGATGCCCCCGAGCGAACGCAGAATAATGAACTGTCCAGGAGTCCCGGCAAAGGAAGCAAGGAGATATGAAATACCAGCCAGCAAAAGGCATGTACCGAGAAGCATTTTCCTGTTTGTCATGTCCGAGAGATACCCGAAAAAAATAAGTGAGACGGATATGACGACCATCTGCCACATAAACGATTTTCCGCCGATAACTTCATCAATAGCAGGACCGGCCAGTCCGAAGCCCGTACCGATCTGTGTCAGGTTGGGAGCATCAAGCGTCTGCTGGCAGAAGACAAAAAGGCAGATTATCATCAGAAGAATAAATGTCAGGCCGACAGGTCGGCCTGCTTTTGAAAGATCTTCCCTGAAAGAATTTCTGGACCTGAGCTTATCCAACCCCGCTCCTTTCCATGTGAAGCTGTTAATAATCTCTACAGTGTTTTAAGCGTATTTCCAAAACAATATTAAAAGGAAATTATATTCCAATTTCTTCTAATTTCTTTACCCAATCCGAAAGCGATTATTAAACATATTTTAACTTTAATTAGATAAACTGCAATGTTAGATACCCTTAATATGTTGGCATTAACATTGCTTCTATTAAATTGAAATTTTTGAATTATCTGGGTTTTGCAGATTGAAAAACAAAGCATAGAATGATAAATTAGGAATTATTATGAAAATAACTTGTACTTATCATCCGAAAGAGGAAGCAAAGTGGTTTTGTCCGTCATGCAAACTTATGCACTGCGAGGAGTGTTCATCCAGGAAGAAAGTCGGTGGTTATTCGTCGACAAAAGACCTCCGCTTCTGTCAGAGTTGCGGCCATCCTCTCGAAAGCAAATTCGGCTTGCCCAGAATAGAACCCCTTATAAAAAGGCTGCCTCAGGTTCTGGCCTACCCGGTTAAGCCAAATCCTTTTTTTCTGATGTTATTCCTGTCAATCCTCAGCTTTATGGCATTCAATCTTTCACCGTACGGCATTGTTATAGCTGTGATTCTATGGGCTATATGGCTTAAGTATTCCATTTCAGCGCTCAACAGGACTTTGCAGGGCAATATGATCCCGCCTGACCTTCAATCAGAGTCAGAATCAGGGGAACTGGGAATGCTGTTCAAACAGATTCTGCTTTTTTATCCACTTGGTTTTATAGGTTATTTTATTTACACACATTCAGGTATTGTACAGGCAACTGCTTACTTCATGCTGATGGCATTTATGATTCCGGCGCTACTGATTTCTCTCGTGGTTAATGACAGCCTTATCAAGACGCTAAGCCTTGCTCCGGTTATAAGGATACCTCTGAAAATAGGCCTGCCTTATGTATATTTGTGCCTCTTTGTGGTCTGTCTGGTCGGTGGCATATCTTACATGTCCATGAACGTGTTCCAGTATGTTCCGGAAAACAGATTCGTATTTCTTACAGTGATGCTGTCAAATTATCTGACACTGATCATCTATCACATGGTAGGATATATGATTTACCGTCATCATGAGAAGCTGGAATTCGAAACTTCATACAGCAGGAAAATGGGAGATCAGATAGAAGCCGTAAGACTGAAACCTTCTATCCGTACTTTATATAACAATGTAAATCAACTCATAAAGGAAGGTCATTTTGAGGAAGCCGCTGGACTGTTGAGCGATAATATCAGGATTATACATGACAGCTCCGAGATTGCGGAGCGTTTATACAATCTCCAAAAGATATTGAAGCAGAAAGACGAGCTTTTATCAAATGCCCCGGTCTACCTGAATCACCTGTATATAAATGACAGGATCGATAAACTTGTCGAAGTATATCTGGAATGTGTCTATCTGAACAGGAGCTTTACGCCTGATAAGGATGTTACCATAAAAATAGCCAATACGCTTGTTTCACAGAATAAACCAGGTGAAGCCGCAAGGCTCCTTGAAAGATATGCAAACTCAAATCCCAGAGATGATGCTGCTCCCAAGGCGTACATTCAGGCAGCGGAAATCATCCTTTCAAATTCAAAGGATAAGGAAAAGGCCATAGACCTGCTTAGAACTGTTGTTTCGACATTCCCTCTTCATGAAATTACGCCTTATGCGAAGAAGAAACTCAAAGATTTAGGGGAGAATGAAACCGCACAGGTTATGTTCTGATAAGGATTTTATTATTTAATAAACACTACAGGCGCAAAACCGTAATTATAAAAAACGGCTTTGTGCCTTTTTCTTTAGCCCTCAATCATAAACAGAATCCATGCACATAAGGACTTTAATTGATTCAGCCATATCAATATGCTAGTTTGTGTAAGCTTTAAGTCAGAAATAAATAACGGAGGTAACCATGAATTATCTGATACAGCCGAAAAAATTTGTCAGCCTTATGAAAGATGAGGGATCGCGCAAAATAGCAGAAAAGACAGTCAGCTTCTTTGAGGCAATGGGAAAGACAAGGCTTACCGAAGATTTCAATAAGAAGGTCTGGTACCGTGAATTTGTAGATTTTATCGGTAAAGAACAGATATTCGCCAAACTGTTGACCCCGAGCGAATACGGCGGCGGCGATCCGGACTGCAGGTGGGATTCTGCCAGAAACGGCGAATATAGCGAACTCCTGGCCTTTTACGGGCTGGGTTACTGGTATTGCTTTCAGGTTACCATTCTCGGCCTGGGGCCAATATGGATGAGCAAGAATGAAAAGGCGAAACAAAAGGCCGCAAAGCTATTAAAAGAAGGGGCTATCTTTGCTTTTGGCCTTTCCGAAAGGACGCACGGTGCCGATATCTATTCAACCGAAGCCGCACTTACCCCGAAAGGCGACGGTACATGGCTGGCAAACGGCGAGAAATACTATATCGGTAACGGCAACGAGGCCGAGATGGTTTCGACAATGGGCAAGGTTAAAGACGGAACTGATGACTATGTATTCTTTGTTACCAACTACAAAAACAAGGCTTATGAACTGAAGAAAAACGTTATTTCCCATCAGGAATACGTCTCGAATTTCGCCCTTCACGATTATCCGATAACCGAAGATGATATCCTTGAGCGTGGACCTGATGCATGGGATGCCGCTCTGAATACCGTAAATATTGGCAAATTCAATATCGGCCCAGCTTCCATCGGTGTTGTGGAGCACTGTTTTTATGAGGCCATCACGCATGCCGCCAACCGTGTTCTATATGGGATGAAGGTGACCGACATGCCGCATGTCAAAAAGAACTTTATGGACGCATGGCTGAGGCTCATAGGCATGAAAATGTACCAGCGCAGGGCTACCGACTATTTCAGAAATTCAAATGACAATGACAGGCGCTATCTGCTTTACAACCCCACAAGCAAGATGAAGGTAACACTTCAGGCCGAAGAGGTCATCAATCTCTTATGGGATGTAATAGCGGCCAGAGGCTTTGAAAAGGACATGTTCTTTTCCATGGCCGCAACCGACATCAGAGGGCCTTCCAAGCTTGAGGGAACTGTGCACGTGAATGTCCAGCTTATCCGCAAGTTCATGGAAAACTACTTTTTCTCTCCCCAGGACTATCCTGAAGTGAAACCGGAATTTGCACTGAGAGATGATATGTTTGTATTCAGTCAGGGGCCGGCTAAAGGCCTCGGGAAAGTGAAGTTCCACGACTTTGCGCCTGTCTTCAAGGCGTTTGAGAACCTTCCAAATGTTGCCACATTCATCAGGCAGATAAGCATATTCAAGGAGATGCTCGAAAAGGCCCATCCCGACAAGCTGCAGGAGATGGACCCGTCATTTACGCTTCCGCTGGGCGAGATGTTCTCGATAGTCGTTTACGGACAGCTTATCCTCGAGCAGGCGAAATATGACGACATGCCCGCAGACATTATAAATCAGATATTCGATTTCATGGTGCGCGATTTTGCGGGTTTCGGGCTGCAGATTTACGGCAACCACAGCACTAACGACGCGCAGCGCGAATTCTGCAAACAGATCATGCTGATAAAGGCGGTGCCTGACATGGAGCAGTACAACAGAATATGGAAAGATTACGTTTTAAGTCTTAACGGCGAATACGAAATGAACTCTTAAAAAATCGAAAGAAGGGCGCATTTGACGCCCTTCTTTTTCCAATTAACCATGAAAGAATTGTCAGAAGAAAAAAAGGTCAACATATTTCACACCTTTGTGTTTTTCCTCATCTGTCTCTTTTTCACCGGTGTCGCCATCGAATGGGAATTGAGACAGAGAAGGAAGTTTGAATCATCCGTTCTTTACAGGAAATTTTCAAAAGAGAAGCTTTATGCCGTTATTGAAGACTTTGACAACCTCAGAACCTGCAGAGACCCGTATGTCGAACATTTCACGGTAAAACATCCCGAATTCGCAGGTCTCAACCGCATGTGGCTGATAAATTCATGCGGCTACTGGCTGAAGAAATTAGAAAGGGAGCTCAAAAGAGAAAGTTTATGAAGAATCCTTTTAAGAGCGCACTCTATTTATTTGATTCCCTGATGGGAGGATACTTCGGCCAGTACCTTGAGGTGCGTTCGCTTGAATTCTTCCTTGCCTGGGGCGAGGCTACAAAAAGGCCTTTTATAGGGCCTTATCTGAAAAGGCTTTTCATATGGTTCTGTACATACTTTACAGGGATTGTCGTGCCTTCACTCGATTCTCTGAAAGGCAGACCAAAGATATTGCCCTGCGACGATGTCATCAGTCTTGTAAAGCGCGCCCGTGTCACAAGCCTTAGCCCGTGCACATGCAAAGCGCATATTATCCCTGATGACCCTGATATACCGCGCGACACATGCATGGGTTTCACTTTTGTGGAAGGCATGGAGGATCTGTCAGACGAAAATTATCACAAGGACTTCAAACTCAGGCAGGAGATAATCAATAAATTAAGGCAATGCGAAAGCCTCGGGCTGGTGCACCAGATAATGACCACATCAAGGCCCACCGGCAAAAAAGGCTATGTGCTGTGCAACTGCGACGGCCGGAGCTGCATCCCGGTTATTCTCTTCAGAAGATACGGCATTCCTATGGTCAGAACGTCAGGCTATACCATTCAAATATCAGATTATGAAAAATGCACGGCCTGCGGCATATGTGTTACGCGCTGCATATTTGACGCCGCGTCATTATCAGACAAAAAACCTGTAACCGACTCTGATAAGTGCATGGGTTGCGGGGTGTGTGTCAAGACATGCAGGGCTGGGATAAGAACACTTGTTAAGCCATAAATCTCTTCTGATGGAAAGACGCCGGTCTTGAAAATAAAACAACTACCATGAAAAATGGGATTTACATTCCCATATTTCATGGTAGTATACATTCATGATTGAAAGGCTTGATTATATAAGACAGATTGAAACAGCTGTTACACGTTCGAAGATTACTTCGCTCCTTGGTCCAAGACAATGCGGTAAAACGACGCTTTCAAGAATTATCAGTGATAACATCAAGTCGGTGCGATTCGATATGGAATCTGTGCCTGATATTCAGAGGCTCAGGAATCCTGAGCTCGTCCTAGGAAGCATTGAGGATCTTGTAATAATCGATGAAATACAAAAGCAGCCCTCACTGTTCAATAGTTTGAGGGTCATTGTTGACAGGCCGGAAACCAAGGCAAGGTTTCTTATACTTGGAAGCGCTTCTCCTGAAATAATAAAAAACGTTTCAGAGACGCTTGCTGGCAGGGTCGAATTTATTGAGTTGAGCGGTTTCAATCTGGCTGAGACAGGCGTTAATACAATGGAAAAACTCTGGCTGAGAGGCGGGATGCCTAGGTCGTTCCTGGCAAAGACTGAAAATGACAGCATCAGGTGGCGTGAAGATTTTATCAGGACATATCTGGAAAGGGACATTCCTCAACTTGGCATTAAAATTCCTTCAGTTGCAATGCGCCGGTTCTGGACAATGCTCGCCCATTACCACGGGCAATTATGGGATGCGGCTGAACTGGCTCGCTCAATGGGGCTTTCCGGAAAAACAGTGAGGCATTATCTTGATATTCTCTCTCAGACATTTATGGTCAGGCAATTGCAGCCCTGGTATGAAAATATTGGCAAAAGACAGGTAAAGTCACCCAAGATATATTTCCGTGATACAGGCCTTTTGCACAGTCTGCTAAGTATAACCGACATGCACGATCTGACAGGCAATCCAAGGTTGGGGGCATCCTGGGAAGGATTCGCAATTGAACAGTTCCTTGCCATAAAAAAACCTGCACAGGCATATTTCTGGGCAACACACAACGGAGCAGAACTTGACCTGCTGTTCTTTCACAAAGGCAAACGCTATGGGATTGAGGTCAAATTTAGTGAGGCGCCAGTTGTAACAAAATCAATGCGTATTGCGATTGAAGATTTGAAACTGGAACAATTATGGATAATATATCCAGGTAAAATTACATATCAGGCAGATGATAAAATTACAGTAATGCCTTTGATGGAAATTGAATCGTTGAAAATAAAATAGATTTAAGAACCGGGGTGTTCTCCTCTGGACAAAAGCTATATTCTTGTCTATACATTGGCAAAGGTTCACTGCTTTTAACCGGCAACATCTATATTTCATGTTTCCGGTTATAGTGCAGGACGTAAGAACAAAGCAGATCAAGGAGCGACGAAATCGAGGAATGAGGCATACTTTTAGTGTATGCCTCAGTGACGAGATGGGGAAGCGACGAAGATATGCAAAGTTATGACGGCCTGCTCAAGCGGTGGCTGCGCATAAGAGGTCAAAAATATAAACCATGAAAAAAAGAGCAAAGATTGCAATTCTAGTGGTGTTTATAGCTGTAGCTGCATGCTGGATAGGATATACCTATAGCCGCGAAATGAAACCCGCGATAGGGATTCTCGAGGTGGATGGCGCGATCATGGGCTCAGAGGTCTATCTTGAAAGGCTGAAGGCTTTCAAAGAGGACGATACCATCAAGGCTGTTATAGTACGCATCAACAGCCCGGGAGGTGTGGTCGGCCCGGCTCAGGAAGTATATGAAGAGATCCTCAAGCTCAAAAAGGAAAAGCCGGTGATAGCATCCATGTCTGCGCTCGGGGCATCAGGGGCCTATTACATTGCCTGTGCATGCGATGTGATTTACACAATGCCCGGGACCATGACTGGTTCAATCGGTGTAATAATGGAATTCATCGACGTCAGTTCCGGGCTTACAAAACTCGGGATAACAGCGGGAAGCATTACATCGGGAAAGATGAAGGATGCAGGAACTCCTTTCAGGCCCATGACACCTGAGGAGAGGGAGTATTTCCTGGCGGTTGTAAACGATGTACAGGATCAGTTTGTGGAAGCGGTTTCTAAATCACGTAAAATCCCTGCAGAGAAAGTCAGGTCATTTGCTGACGGGAGGATATACACCGGCAGACAGGCTCTTAAACTTGGACTTGTCGATAAAATAGGCGGTCTTGAAGATGCGATAGAAATGGCAAAAACCAGGGCCCGCATTACAGATGAACCCAGAATAATAAAGCCGAAAAAGGAAAAAGGCCTGTTTGAATCATTAGGGAGGCTGCTTGACGGCAGCGCGTCTGGCGGCTCTTCACCGATTGGAGAAATGATTAAGGGAAGAAACATAAGGCTGTCTTACAGCATGTATTAAAAAAAGAAGCGGGCAGTGACAAACCGGTTGTGTCGCAATAGAGAAGTTTTAATATCAACCGGGGTAAAAAAGAAGCATTCAATATTCAACGACCGCTAATCCAAGAATCTTAGTGAGGACTATATGATAGAAGATGCACTTACTTTTGACGATGTACTGCTTATTCCGGCAAGATCGAATGTGACGCCTGCCAGCGTGGATACAAGCACCTGGCTTACAAAAGGGATAAAGCTGAGCATACCACTTGTAAGCGCCGCAATGGATTCCGTCACCGAGGCAAACACAGCCATAGCAATGGCTAGGGAAGGGGGCATAGGAATTATTCATAAAAACATGCCGCCCGAAGCACAGGCTGTTGAAGTCGATAAAGTGAAGAAATCAGAAAGCGGGATGATAGTCGACCCAATCACAATGACGCCAGAAAGGAAATTGTGGGAAGCCCTCGAACTTATGAAGCATTACCATATCTCGGGTGTGCCGATAACTGTTGACGGCAAGCTCGTAGGCATCCTGACAAACCGGGATCTGAAATTTGAAACCGATCTTAACCGTTCGGTCAGTGAGGCGATGACAAAAGAAAATCTTATCACCATAAAAGGCGAGATAACACTGGCCGAGGCCAGCAAATTGCTGCATAAATACAAGATTGAAAAGCTGCCTGTGGTTGATGACGAATACAGGCTTAAGGGCCTTATTACGATAAAGGATATCGAGAAGGCCGAGCAGTTTCCAGATGCGGCAAAGGACAGCAGGGGAAGGCTTCTGGTCGGTGCTGCCGTCGGTGTTTATCCAAACGATGAGCCCAGGGTCCATGCTCTGATGAAGGCAGGTGTCGACGTGATAGTGGTCGATACAGCTCACGGCCATTCACAGGCGGTTCTGGAAACAGTGAAAGCGATAAAATCCATTTACCCCAAATCCCAGGTGCTGGCAGGGAATGTCGTCACTGCGGAAGCGACCACTGATCTCATTAAAGCCGGAGCGGACGGTGTGAAAGTGGGTGTCGGGCCTGGTTCCATCTGCACCACCAGGGTAGTGGCAGGCGTCGGCATGCCGCAGATAACTGCAATAATAAACTGCTCGAAGGCGGCTGATGAATTCGGTATTCCGGTTGTTGCGGATGGAGGCATCAAATTTTCGGGGGACCTTACAAAGGCGATTGCCGCCGGGGCTTCGACCATAATGATAGGCTCCCTGTTTGCAGGTACCGAAGAGGCCCCGGGCGAGCTTATTATCTATCAGGGCCGTACATACAAATCATACCGTGGCATGGGCTCGCTTGAGGCTATGAAGCTGGGTTCCAAAGACCGCTACCAGCAGGGTGACATATGTGATGCCGAGAAATTCGTACCCGAAGGCATAGTCGGGCGTGTATCATACAGGGGGAAGATATCCGAAAATGTTTATCAGCTTATAGGAGGTCTTCGAGCAGGAATGGGCTATACGGGATGCAGGACCGTGCAGGAGCTTCAGACGAATGCGAAGATGGTCAAGATTACGGCTGCGGGTCTGAAGGAATCCCATGTGCATGATGTCATAATCGTGAAAGAGGCGCCAAACTACAAACTGGAATCTTAGAGAAAATCAGCAGTCAGAAGACGGGAGACAGTATAAGTGCAGAGAAAATTCAATCTTTGTGATTCCTGATGGTTTTATGCTGTCTCCTGTCTTCTGTCTCCTGAATGCTAAGGCTTGAATCTATGAGTCAGAATCAGAACACGAACTTTGTACATCTTCACTGCCATACTCAGTACAGCCTTCTTGACGGTGCCATCAGGGTGGGTGACCTTATCAGAAAGACCAGGGAATTCGGCCAGAAGGCAGTTGCCATAACGGATCATGGAGTAATGTACGGGGCAGTTGAGTTTTTTGACAAGGCCCTCGCCGAAGGTCTAAAACCGATAATCGGCTGCGAGGTTTATGTCGCACCTGATTCCATGGAGATAAAGGAGGCCCTGAAAGGCTTCCCGACGAACTACCACCTTCTGCTCCTTGCTATGAACAACGAGGGATATAAGAACCTCATGAAACTGGTGTCACTGGCTCATGAGAAGGGCTTTTACTACAAGCCCAGGGTTGATAAAAAACTTCTTTCCGAACTGAACGGCGGGCTTATCGCCCTTTCCGCATGCCTTAAAGGAGAGATACCTTACTGGCTTCTGAGGGGAAACCAGGACAGGGCAATTGAAGCGCTCGAGTTCTACGCAAAGACATTTGACGGCAGATTCTATCTCGAGATCCAGGAAAACGGGCTTGCCGACCAGTCGCAGATAAATCCCATGGTGATTGATCTGGCAGGGAGGTATTCGCTGCCTGTCGCGGCGACGAACGACTGTCACTATCTGAACAGAAATGATGCGAGTGCACATGAGGTTCTGCTGTGCATACAGACCCAGGCCACCATGCAGGACAATGACCGCATGAAACTTGGTTCAGATCATTTCTACCTTAAAAGCCCGGAAGAAATGGCCGAAGCCTTTTCGTATATTCCCGAAGCCCTCAGCATGACATCCGAAATTGCGTCGCGCTGTAATGTGGAGATCCCAAAAGATGTTTACTACTTTCCTGTTTTTCCGGCTGAAGGCGGCAAATCGCTGGAAGATATGGTAACGCAGCGGGCAAGAGAAGGCCTTAAAAAAAGAATGGGTGAAATCCCGGAAAATTACAGTTCAAGACTTGAAATGGAACTCGGCGTTATCAGGGACATGGGTTTTTCAGGATACTTCCTAATTGTTGCCGATTACATTAATTATGCAAAATCCAAAGGCATACCGGTAGGTCCCGGCCGCGGAAGCGCTGCCGGCTCGATTGCAGCCTACGGCCTTGGCATAACAGATATAGATCCGATAAGGTGGAACCTTCTTTTTGAGCGCTTCTTGAATCCCGAACGAAAGAGCATGCCTGATATCGATGTCGATTTCTGCCAGGACAGGCGCGATGAAGTTATAGAATATGTAAAGAATAGATACGGCAAGGATTATGTGGCCCAGATAACCACTTACGGAAACCTGAAGGCAAAAGCGGTCATAAAGGATGTGGCCAGGGTTATGGGAATCAGCTTCTCGGAGGCTGATGCAATAGCCAAGCTTGTTCCCAATGACCCCAAAATGACACTTGAAAAGGCTGTTAACGAGGAGCCCAAACTCAAAGAGCTTATTTCAAAAGACCCGCAGGTGGCCAGGGTAATAGAGGTAGGAAAGGCTCTTGAAGGACTGTCACGCCATGCCTCGGTCCATGCGGGCGGCGTTGTAATATCGGACAGTTTTCCCATTACAGTCCACGTCCCTGTCTATATAGATAAAAAGGGAATGCCCATCAGCCAGTATGACATGAAAGTCCTTGAAAGAGTCGGACTGGTCAAGTTCGATATGCTGGGACTTAAGACTCTTACCGTCATTCACAAGACCCTTGAAATTCTGCACTCATGTGGAATCGAACTGGAAATTGAAAAGATACCTCTCGATGACAGAGCGACATACAAACTAATAAGTGACGGCGACACCGCAAGCGTATTCCAGCTTGAATCTTCAGGCATGAGGCAGATGCTTGCACAGCTGAAGCCGACGGTCTTCGAAGATATTATCGCGGCGGTGGCCCTCTACCGTCCAGGCCCTATGGATTTCATCCCTGAATATGCCCGCAAAAAGCACGGGAAGGAAAAGGTGGAATATCTCCATCCGCTTGCCGAGCAGATACTTAAGGAAACGTACGGGATCATGGTCTATCAGGAGCAGGTCATGCAGATAGCCCAGGTGGTGGCAGGCTATTCACTGGGCAAAGCAGACCTGCTCAGAAGGGCGATGGGAAAGAAAAAGCCCGAGGAAATGGCGAAACAGGAACACGATTTCGTTGAAGGAGCCAAGAAAAACGGAGTGCCTGAAGACATAGCAAAAAAAATGTTCTCCAGAATGGAGGAATTCGCCAACTACGGATTCAACAAATCACACGCAGCAGCCTATGCTCTGGTAGCATATCAGACGGCTTATCTGAAATGCCATTTTTTTAAGGAATTCATGGCGGCGAACTTTACGCTGGACCTCAACAACACGGACAAGGTCGTGCAGCATATAGCCGAATGCCGGAGCAAAGGTGTGAAAATTCTTCCTCCGGACATCAATAAAAGCGCATGGGAATTCGTTACAACACAAGAGGGAATTCTTTTCGGTCTTGGCGGCGTAAAGGGTGTGGGCCATAAAGCCGTGGATATAATCATTGAAGAGCGTCAGAAAGGGGCATTCAAAGATGTACGGGACTTCATCAAGAGGAACAGCCTCTCAGGCGTTAACCGCAGGGTGCTTGAAGCGCTGTTGAAGTCAGGCGCCTTTGACAGTCTTCATGCAAACAGAAGGGCTGTTTTTGAATCTCTTGATGCGCTGATAGAAGACGCACAGAGGCATGCAAAACAGAAAGATGATATGCAGGGTTCTCTTTTCGACCTGATTGAGGAAAATGAGTCTGAAGAGGAACTGAAATTGCCGGATATACCGGATTGGCCTGACAATGAAAGACTCAAACAGGAAAAAGAGGCCCTGGGATTTTATATATCAGGGCATCCTCTCAATTCATATTCAGAAATCATAGAGCGCTATTCGACCGCCAGCACTCTTACGCTTTCCGAGGTAACGGGCAAGACTATCATAGCAGGGATCATCCAGAACCTTAATATAACAAGGACAAAAAAAGGCGACCCGATGGCAAGGGGTCTGCTTGAGGATCTGCATGGCACTGTCCCAGTGATCTTTTTCCCTAAATGCTATGCCGAATTTCATCAGGCTATAACAGGCGAAGGGCCTGTCGTAATAAAGGCGACAGTCGACCGAAGTGAAGATGACAGCGAGGAAGGGACATCCGTCAAAGTTGACCTGAAAGCTGAAGAGGTTTATCCTGTTGATCAGGCGGACACGGTTTTTGCAAGCCGTGTCGTGGTGAAGCTGTCCGATATGGACAAACAGCAGGATATTAAGGCTGTAAAAAACAGCATACTTGACTTCAAGGGCAGCTGTCCGGTCAGCTTTCAAATAAAGTCAAACGGGGCAATGGTAATGATCGATGCAGGAAAGGAATATACAGTAGCGCCGATAAAGGCTTTTATTGAAAGGATTCAGAGCATACTGGGGCCGTCAAGGGTGGAGATACAGTGAAGAAAAGCGGTAAATTTACAGACCTGGATAAAGCGCTTCAGGAATATGACAAGAGTCTGAAAAGAGCGGAAAATGACATTGACGACAAGGCGAAGAAATCGAGCTCGGAGGCCAGGAAACTGGCCAATGACCTGAGAAAAGACCTTTATTCCGAGATTACCCGATGGGAATGTATTGAAATAGCAAGACATCCTTCAAGGCCGGGGGTTTGTGAATTCATTACCGGCATATTTGACAGTTTCATGGAACTGCACGGAGACAGAGCCCTTGGCGATGATCCGGCGATTACCGGAGGGCTGGCGTTTCTTGACAGAAATCCGGTTATCGTTATCGGACACAAAAAACATTCAACGGGACAGAAAAATTATCTTGAACATCATTTCGGGATGGCTTCTCCGTCCGGGAACAACAAGGCGGCAAGGCTTATGAAACTTGCCGAAAAATTTTCAAAGCCGATAATCACTTTTGTAGATACACCGGGGGCTTATCCGGATCCTATGGCAGAGGACAGAGGACAGGCATACAGCATCTCAACTTGTATAAATGCCATTTCAAGTGCCAGAACACCGGTTATTGCCTGCATAATCGGGGAGGCAGGTTCGGGAGGCGCTCTGGCGCTGGGGTTCGGCGACAGGATGATTATGCTGGAGAATGCATTTTACAGCGCCATATCACCTGAGGGTTTTGCATCGATCAAGAGGGGTGATGAGACTACAAAGGAAGAAGCAGCCGAAATACTTAAAGGCACAGGCCGGGATTTGTATACTCAGGGACTGATAGACTACATAGTTATTGAACCTCTGGGTGGTGCTCATAACGATCCCGAATCGGTGATTAAGGAAACGGGAAAAGCTATCCGTCAATATATATCTGAACTTAAGGATGCGGATGCCGAAATGCTCATGAAAAAACGTTCCCAGCGCATTGAAGGATTGATGCCTTGAATATCGAAGCGGCGTATTATGTTATAGTGGCATTTTTCGGGCTCTTTATCGGGAGTTTCCTGAATGTATGCATCTACCGGATTCCGAGAGATCTTTCGATAGTATGGCCGGGTTCAAAATGTCCTGGCTGTGATACTCCTATCAGAGCATATGACAATATACCTGTTTTAAGCTGGATTATTCTTATGGGAAAATGCAGGAAATGCGGGCAGAGGATCTCTGTCAGATACCCTGTTGTTGAGGCGCTGAGCTGTGTTATTTCGATAGTCTTTTTCCACAAGTACGGACTTACTCCTCAGTTTTTCATATATTATGCCTTCGCATGCGCGTTGATCGTTGTGACCTATATAGACCTCGATTTCCAGATTATTCCAGACAGGATTTCTCTGGGCGGCATTATTGTCGGGCTTGTTTGCGTATACTGGCTGCCTGTAAGCTATAAAGACTCTCTTATCGGTATGGTATTTGGAGGAGGGATTCTGCTTTCGATAATCTATGGTTATTATTTCCTGACAAAAAAGCAGGGTATGGGTGGCGGAGATGTTAAGCTTCTTGCAATGATAGGAGTATTTACAGGATGGCAGGGTGTGCTGTTTACCCTTTTCGCTGCATCCCTGACCGGTTCAGTCATAGGTGTTGCCTGGGTTTACCTTAATCGCAAGGATATGAAGGCGGCCATTCCGTTCGGACCGTTTCTATCGATAGGGGCATTGATTTATATTCTATGGGGTCCGCCCATGATAAGCTGGTATTTCGGGGTCATGAGACATCCATAAGATAAGCAGTCATTAAATCTTTATTTCAAGTTCCTTCAGCCTTTTCGGTGCTTCAGTCCACATTTCAACTGCCCTCTCATTTTAGTGGTATCCGATGCCAGAGTCACTTGGGCATCCTGTCTAAAATCGGGCTTTTACCGGAATGTGCTAATGTTGTACAGACAACCTTTTTTATGTTGAAATATGCCATTTATAAGCAATCATTATGTCAGTTCTTAGAAATCAGCAAATATTACGAAAGATAAGTGAATTACAATAATGTTATCCAACCCGGTTTGTTTTTATGTAAAAGTATTGCTTTTTGATATGCTGCAATTATTATTAAATATAAAGTTGAATTATAATAAAATATATATTATAGATATTTAAATTATTTATTAACATATTGGATATTATAAGTTAAACTATCATTTAATAGCTGGAGGCTTTAATTTAATGTTTATTGTTTATTGGGATGTGAATGTAATATTGAGGCAGGGCGGTTGTTTGTCCAGAATTAATCCAAAGTACAAATCTAAAAAAATTATTAATAATTTATAGGAGGTAATAATGTTGAGGAGAAGACATGCATTGTATTTGGTAATTGGAATGACACTGTTTTTCATGTCATCAGGCTTTCTTGGCATGTGCGTCGGTACTGATTACAAACCGGCAACAATCTCCATCACAAGCCCGGTAAAAGGTACAGTAATTGAAACCGGAACGCCTGCCATAATAATCTCCGGAAAGGTAACAGCAGGAGACAGTGAGATACAGACGCTGAAGGCCCAGGGAAAGGTGATTGCATTTAATAATACTACCGGGGCTTTTTCTTACCAGCTTACAATGAATCAGACTAAAATATTTACGACATGTGAATTTACAGTAATTGATAAAAAGGGGATTGCCAATATTGAAAGGGTTTCCTATTCACTCGGGCAGGCATCCGAACCCGGGTCAGTCGGCGTAATAGACAATGCAATGAGACTGGTATTGACTGATTCTCTTCTCGATCAGGTTGAGATATTTGCAGGTAACTTCATGAATACATGGAAAAATGACCTTGTTTATGGATGGGATAATGCCAGATACGGTTCACAGAATCCTGAAAGCCCGTTCGCTTCAATGTCGCCTGTCATACCAACAGCAAGAATACCATTCGATGACGGTATGGACGGGTGGATACAGCTGTCACAGGAATACAGCGCATCTCAGGACAAGGGATACATAAACCTGGGCAAGATTTCCATATCAACCGACATACTGCCCACCAACCAGATAGCAGCCGGAATATTGATTACCCCTGAAAGCTGGGTAAATCCAAGAGGCGGCAGCGCGAAGGCCTTATTTGTCCAGGGACACTACAGGACTTATCCTCTCGGTATTGAGACAAGAATACACTTTACGGTTTATACGAACCTGGTAAACGTCTCCAACGTCAAACTGGGGCTTGGCGTCAATTCCAACAATAAGATTGTTGCAAAGCTGGATTTAAGGCAGGCAGATATTGATCTTGGGAATCCAACAATAGAATTTGGAGTTTTGGATCTGGAAGATGATCTGATTAACTTCGTACTCGACATAGTCAAGTGTCTGGTGCTGGAAAAGCTGGCCATTGAAATGGAGGTTGTCGGCGTAAATGACATAGCATTCGATCTTCTTGGATTGAACATCAGCGGCTGGCCAATGATGAGCACCGTATTTACAACGCCGACAGCTGATCAGATGATTATTGATCTGGGCCTGTCCGCCAAGCTTGCTGAAGACACCACACCGGCCGTACCCGACCTCACGGCATTCTACTCAACGCTTCCAAATACTCAGCCTGCTATAAACATGACGTCCAGTGAGAATATCGCAGTTGCGATTTCGGATGATCTGATGAACGAGGCGGCCTTTGACCTGATACAACTCGGTATACTGAAAAATATGGACCTTACATCTTATGTAAGGGATCTGCTTGGCAATCTTGCTACCGGCAAGACTATCATTGCAAAAGCGACGCTTGTTACTCCTCCTGTATTTGACTTCTCGGGAACTGAGGTCATGCCTGATGGCATTACCCAGGTCGGCAGAGTCATAGTCAAAGATCTGTATTTCGATCTTTATTATAAATCATCTCTGCCGCCCTATCCTTATGCGGCAAGAATGTGTGTCGATGTCGACCTTGACCTGCAGCTGAAGCTTTCCGATGACGGAAAGCATATACAGGCAATGCTCGATGTTCCTGAAAGCAGCTTCACCATCAACTACCTGTATACAAACCTGACAAATGCGGCATTGCTGCCTGAAATCGGGGGCAAGCTCACGGTCACGATTCTTGATATCCTCCTTCAGAAGCTTGTAGACATTGATATCCCGACTATTGACCTCTTCGGTCAGGGCATAGCGATCGGCATATCGGACACGGCACTGGTTAACAACTGCCTTGTTGCAAAGGTTAATGTGGCGGTTCAGTAGCTGATATACAGGCAATAGAGCAAAAAGGCGTCCGGTAATTGCCGGACGCCTTTTTATTTTCTGATGGTATCTCTGTTGATGATTGTGACCGGGATTGTGACGTCCGATGTTTCAGATAATAATTTCCTGATATCGATGCCGCCGGATACAAGCACTTCAATTCTTATATTTGAAAATACCCTGTATATGAATTCCATGCTTTCAAACGGGAGCGTATTCTTGTAGACCGTCTCAAAACGTGATTTCATTTTCGTCAGACCCTTGATAAGCAGCCGTATTCTTGAGGCTGCCTCTTCATGATGCAATGATTCAAAAGCCCCTAAAAAAACGAAGTCAGTTCCTTCAAGTATTAGAAAATCGGCAGGGTAAGCTATCCTGTAAAATTCCTTTATAAACTGATTTTCAATGGGCAGCGGCTTCAGGTTGCGGCTCAGAAGATACTGCTGCAACTCTTCATCGCTGTGGAGCAATCCAAGCAGTCCATTCGCAGATGTCTTTAATAATGCCTCTTCAATTATTGTCTGTGCAATTGAGTGAAAATTATCAGGATAGTATAATATTGCGGGCAGCGGTGCAAATTTTTCTGCCTCATGAACGGCCTTTTCAAGTGGAATAACGATCTTATCAAAAGCGAGCATTATGCCGTATGAAAGGTGAACATCAGCCGATCGCGCGAGATTCTTATCAGTAAATACCAGACAGAACCGGGACGAGATGATCTTTGAACAAACCTGTTCACAAAACATTATTTTATCATGATCTGACAGCTCCGGCATAACATAGACATTAAGACCCTTTGCCATGAACAGATCGTTGAGGGTGCTTATCTCCATTTCATACTTCACCTTATCAGGTACGGCGATGAACACGTTTTTTTCGGAGCCTGCGAAATGACCGCAATAGGGTAGATCCAGCATGCAGGATTTTTTTTGTATAGTCTTTTTCATCTATGAAATGCCGTGGCGCTCGATCATATCAAGGACAAGAGCCGGCCATGTGAACATGTTCGCCCCTTTGCCGATGCCGGTTTCAGGGTCATAGAATTCGTGAAATCCATTGTTGGTAATAAGCCTTGCAGTCTTTGCGGTTATGGATGATGCGATATCCTTTCTCCCATAAATTGATGCGGCCTCTGCCGCAGCCCAGCTCATGCTTATCCATATGCATGGCCCCCGCCAGAGCATGGAATCCCTGAACCATTTCAGGTCATGCTCTTTTGCCGAATTGAACTGAACGCCAAAGTCGCAGGCGAAATGCTCAGTTGAATTTATATATCCTGTGATTACCCTCTCTGCCCGGTCAAATGATACCAGACCAGAAAGCAGAGGCATGATGCCGTTAAGGCAAGATCTGAAAACACAGACAGGTTTGGGTCTCATCCATCTCGGGTAATAAAACCCTCTTCTTTCATCCCACAGCAGGTTTTCACAGGCATTGATAACCTCATCCGCCATGCCTTTGCATTTATCTGCATTCGCTCCATCCCCTGCTGCTGAAAAAAGCCTGGAGACCGCCATTGCCCCTGCCGCAACGAGACCATTCATTCCCGCGTCCTGGAATACGAAAGCCTCTTTTTCAAGAGCCGTTTTTCCGTTCCAGCCAAGCCGGGCGATTTCTTTAAGCTGCCTTAAATAGGCGAACGAATATCTTAAGAACCATGTCGGCCTTCGTACATCTACTCCGCAGGCTTCATCGAAATAAGGCGCCGTATCGGTGCCCGATTCCCAAGGGTGGATTATGCACACCAGATTGTCACCCAAGAGGTCTCTTTCCCTCATCAGGTAATCAAGGCATTTGAGCATTGAAGGGAGTAGCTTTAATATTCTTTCATCCCTGGTCCTGTTATAAACAATCTCTGCTGCGATGAGGTATGAAGGCGGGTCGATAAACCTGCTCCGGCCCGTGCTGTCGAATTGGACAGAGACGGACTTGATAAGAATCTTCCTGAAAAGGGATTCACTATTCCCAAGGCCTTCTATTCTGGCCTCGTGCGGTACAAGACCGGTTTTAAGCTGGAAAGAGAAAACCGCTTCCAGTTCTCTCACGGCAAGTTCGGGCTCGATTACCGAAAGCGCAATTGCATGCCAGCCTGAATCCCACGCGAAAAACGACTGGTAGGAACCCGGCGCGGGCTGGTGAAACGTTAGGCCCTGCCAGTTGACGAAGTTTTTTTCAAACACGTCCCGGGCCTGCTTTATAAGGTGTTCTTCTGTCATCCCTTAACCCTGTCCGAGCCGATATTCTTCAGAATCAGCCGTTTGCGGCGATGTTCAAAAGAGGCCTTTTCATCTTCTGTAAGAAGCTCATATCTCAATGCCTGTTCAACGAGGTCAAGCGCCCGTCCGATATCATGGCTCCTGTGCTCACAGAACTTGGCAAGTTCAATCAGAGCGAATATGTCGCAGCTGTCCGAAGATACTATATCTTCCCACAAACAGACAGCCTCCTGCCATTGTTCGGATTTTTTGTGCATCAGAGAGAGCATCTTTTTTGCTTCCTTTGCATATGAAAGATCATCGATTCCGGCTATTGATTTAATCATTGCCCTCATAAGTTCATGGTTTCCCTGGTCATTATGAAGTTTTGCCGCAGCCAGGATATCTCCGGGATGGGCTTTATCAATGCCGTTTCCCGATACCACCTCTGATAGATGGCTGAGCAGCGTCGCCATCGATACGATATCGAAGCGGTTGTGCTCGAAGACATCTCCCATGAGCGATGGATTTCGGGTCCTCAGCCAGTCGAAATAACGCTGCGGGATTTCCGAACCCGGAACATCGCCGGTCCTCCTGAAACCCAGCACCTCGTCTTCAAGCGTTACCAGCCTGCAGTTGGTTGTGCGGTGCGAAAGAAGCCTGCGTGAGGGATTGAGAAGATCAAGGTGCGGCATGGATTTCATAGAGTCTTCGAGACGGTTCAATATAAAACGAGCCGAGAGCAGGTTCAAATCAAAGGCCCTGCCGTTGAACGAGACCAGGAACTTCTTCTCGGCTGCGCTCTCGTTCAGGAAGACGAGCATGGCTTTTTCATCGGAATAGTCCCTGGCGAAAAGCTGGCATGTAATGAAATCATCACCCTCGAAGAATCCGAGTCCGATCAGGAAAGGCAGCGTCCCGGTACCTCCTGCAAGCCCTGTTGTCTCGGTATCGAAAAAAAGGGCATCGTGAGGGTTGAAGCCTCCAATTGCAGAATGGCGTGCGAGGATTGAAGCGGCCTGCATGTTAATTTTCAGGCATTCTCTGATAAGTTTGCCGCCGTGCCGCGAATCGGCCCTGAATCTGTTCCTGGAAAAAAAGAACTCACCGTGGTTGTTGCTCACGACCTCGCCTGAAAGTGCAGTTTCAATTGGAACTGAAGCTTTCAGCGTCCGGCTCTGAGGCCTTTGCTGTATCCTGGTGCCCCTGGCCATTATGGCGTCTATTCTACGCCTGAGCTCTTCAAGGCTGGGTTTATTAGCAGCTGCTCCCTGCTTTGATTTAGGACCTTCACCTGTAAGTCTTTTCAGTCTGTCTATTGTACTCATGCGTTAATCAGCGTAGGTCGAACGCTGAGTTATGTCAACAGCCGGGAACATTATCTAAGAGAGCCCGTCAGTTTATTTTCAGACAAAAAAGATCATCCCTAAAGATATGCATGTCATCATTATGGCGGCGGGCAGGATATAGCGTCTTAGTCCCGGGCTGCCCATGAATATGACCATCAAACCCTTGGTGGCTGTGTTTGTGGCCGCGGCCAGGATAATTCCGGTTGCAGCGCTTGTCGCATCGAGAGCGCCCTGGCCTGAATTCATCTTGGCGAGCGTTATGGATATGGCGTCAACGTCTGCGATGCCTGCAAGAACACTGGATACTAGCACTCCGCTGCTGCCCCAGTTCATCTGGGCGAATTTTGATATGACCAGAATAATGGAAACCAGTATTGCAAAGCTTATTGCTGGCCACAACTCGAACGGGTTGGCAAAGGATACCTCAGCTGCGTTGTCTGCACGCCCGGCTTTTTTATAAAGCCAGAAACAATAGACGAGCCCAACTACCACCGGTACCAGCATAGGCAGGATGAGCCTTTCGGCCAGGGGCATATTCAACACCCCAACTATCACGATGATCCTGCCGAACATGACAGTCCATGCAATCGTTATTGCGAGGGCGAAGTTTTTTGCCAGCGTCTGCGCCTGCCTGCTCTGCTGCGTACATGAAAGGGTAAGTGCGGTGGATGACGCCAGCCCGCCCAACAGGCCGGTAAGGCCCATGCCCTTTGAAGGGCCGATCACTTTTATGAGTATGTAACCTATGAAACTGATGCCAGAAATCAGAATGACCAGAAGCCAAATGTTGAAGGGGTTGATCTGGTTGAACGGTTCCGGGCCGAATGTCCTGTTCGGAAGTATGGGAAGGATGATAGCGGTTATGACCGCGAACTTGAGTGTTGCAAACAGGTCTTCCCTGGACATGCGTTCCACTATGCCGTGGAGTTCCGGTTTTATGGATAAGAGCAGCATCGTCATGACGCCAAGTGCACCTGCTATTGCGATCTGGCCGTAATTGCACATGATGCCGCATATAAACGCGATCAGAGCCGACACTTCGCCCGTAATGCCTGATTTCTGGTTGAGTGTGTCCGCATACTGAGTCACGGCGAGGATAATGCCGAAGGAACCTATCGTGATGATGAGCGGAAGGATACTGTGTGTGATATCCGATACAAAGGCGGAGGCGCAGCCCAGAAGCGAAATAAGCGCAAACGTCCTTATCCCGGCGGTGTGCTCCCTTTCCTCGCCCCTGCTGAATGAGAACTCGCGCTGCATGCCTATGAGGATGCCTATGAGGAGCGCAACGCCGAACCTTAAAAACAGATACGGATCCTGCTGTATGGTCATAATATCCTTATCGGTTTATAAGCCGATTTATTCAATATTTATGTTGAGTTTATGGGATTAGAGAAATCCGGCAACATAAATTCTTTACAGTTTCATGACTGGGCTGTAATCTTGATCAACAGATTAATTCAGCTCATTCAAACCAGAAGACGGAGAAGACATGGCTCAACTCACTTTAAGGGAATGGATTGCAAGGGTCGAGAACGACAGGCGGTTCATGGAAAATGTCACCGCCTTCAAGAAGATCGATGCTTCATCGGGAGGTTTTTCTCCTTATCCTGAGTGGGTGGACAGAAGAATAAGAAAAGTGCTCGAAGCCCGGGGGATAAAAAAACTTTACAGCCATCAGTCGGATGCAGTCGAACTGGTGAGGAAAGGCCGAGATGTTGTCCTTGTAACACCTACGGCCAGCGGAAAGACTCTGTGCTACAATATCCCGGTACTTCAGGCTATCATTGAAAAGCCCGAGACCAGGGCCCTTTACATGTTCCCGACAAAGGCACTCGCGCAGGACCAGATGCAGGAGGTCCACAGCCTGATAACCGAGCTCGATATGAATATCAAAACCTTCACCTATGACGGCGACACGCCCGATGATGCCCGGCAGGCTATCCGCAGGCAGGGCCATATCGTTATTACAAACCCTGACATGCTGCATACCGGCATTCTGCCGCACCATACGAAGTGGCAGAAACTCTTCGCCAACCTTAAATATATAGTGGTCGACGAGCTTCATATCTACCGCGGGATATTCGGCAGCCACCTTGCAAATGTCTTCAGAAGGCTAAGGCGCATATGCAATTTTTACGGGAGCAACCCGGTGTTCATCTGTTGTTCGGCAACCGTTGCCAACCCCAGGGAGCATTCCGAAGCCGTGCTCGGGCGCGAGGCCGAGCTTATTGACAAGAGCGGTGCGCCGCGAGGGGAAAGGACGGTTATCCTTTATAATCCGCCTGTGGTGAACCGCGAACTCGGCATCAGACAAAGCGCCATGGTTCCTGCGCGCGAAATCGCAAAAAGCCTTGTTGATAACGGTATCCAGACAATAATCTTTGCGACCTCAAGGCTAAATGTCGAGGTCCTGACGAAATATCTGAAGGACGCGTTTGCTCAGGGCAAGCTTCCCGATGACAGCCGTTTCATTTCAGGCTACAGGGGCGGCTATCTGCCTGAGACAAGGCGCGAGATCGAAAAGGGCCTCAGGGATAAAGAGGTGATGGGTGTTGTCAGCACGAATGCGCTTGAGCTTGGCATAGACATCGGGAATCTGGAAGCGTGTATAATGACGGGGTATCCAGGTTCGATTGCAAGCCTCTGGCAGCAGGCGGGCCGGGCGGGCCGCAAGAAGGATGCGAGCCTTGCCGTACTTGTGGGCAAGAGCATGCCGGTCGATCAGTTCATGATGGAAAACCCGGATTTTCTTTTCGGCAGTCCGCCCGAGCACTGCCGGATAAACCCTGATAATCTCCTGATATTGCTTCATCACATTAAGTGCGCTGCGTTCGAGTTGCCGTTTACTGAAGGAGAAAACTTCGGGAACGAAAATATAAAGGAGATACTCGACTATCTTGCCGAAAAAGGTGTTCTCCACAAGGCGGGCGAACAATGGCATTTTTCCGCCGACAGCTATCCCGCTGATGATGTGAGCCTGCGTACGGTCAATCCGGACAATGTCGTGGTGGTTGATGAAACAGTTACCGGCTCAAGCAGGATAATTGCCGAAGTGGACTTCGACAGCGCGTTCACTACGGTTCATGAGGGTGCTATCTACATGCTGGAATCAAGGCAATACCATGTGGACCACTTCGATGTCGAGAGGCGCAAAGCCTATGTCCATCAGGTGGACTCCGACTATTATACAGATGCCATGACCTGGACGAATGTCAGTGTGCTGGACGAATTTTCGAACAAAAAAAGCGGAGTAATAACAGTGGGCCACGGCGAGGTCGAGGTCGTGAGGAAGGTGGCCGGTTTCAAAAAGATAAAATTCTATACCGGCGAAAATGTAGGGTTCGGCGATGTAAACCTGCCGCAGAACGACATGCATACTACCAGCTATTGGTTCACCATCCCCTGGAATATGCTCGATACCCTTGAAATCACGCGTGGACAGATACTGGACGGCCTGATGGGGCTGAGCTATTGTCTGCATCAGCTTGCGGCCATCTGGCTCATGTCTGATGTGCGTGATATAGACCGCGCTATCGGAGACAAGACCGGCCAGTGGTACATTAAAGGCGGCAGGGACAGGCTGGCTACAACTCAGAGCGCGGAAACGCCGGTTGGCCTTTTCGACCCCACGATATTCATTTTTGACGCATACCCCGGCGGCATCGGCTTTTCAGAACTTTTATATGAGATGCACGAAGACATACTTGTTCATGCCAGAACGCTTATTAATGTCTGCCCCTGTGAAAACGGCTGCCCCTCGTGCGTGGGCCCGCGCCTTGAAGTGGGTCCCGATGCAAAGTATGCCGCCCTTGAGATACTGCAATTGATTCTGGGAAAATAAATCCTGATCTGAATAAATCAGGGTTATAATCAATTTAATTATCGATTAGCAGAATCCTGACATCCATTACATTTGTTCGCGTAGGACCTGTCACGAGCAGATCGCCTGTCTCTTTCAGGAAATTATATGAATCATTGTCTTGAAGGTATGTATCGATATCGAGCCCCTTTGCTTTTCCTCGCGCAGCTGTTCTGGTATCGACAATTCCTCCGGCCGCATCTGTCGGGCCGTCCGAGCCGTCTGTTCCTCCGCTGAGAACAATGATGTTTTTATCCATGCCGGCGATTTCTTTTGCGGAAACGAGGGCGAATTCCTGGTTGCGCCCTCCCTTGCCGCTTCCTTTTATCTTCACCGTGGTTTCGCCTCCGCTGATTATGCAGGCGGGAAGACTGGCGGAATTGCCTGAAAGGATTATCTGCCGGGCGATCGTGATATGCGCAAGAGCTACTTCTGTCGTATCGCCTTCAATGGCCGAAGAAAGGAGTATTGTGTGGTAGCTTGTCGATTCTGCCTCTTTCTTTGCTGCAGTGCAGGCCATAAGATTACTGCCGATAATTATGTTCGTTATCTTCTCGAAGATGGGATCTCCTGCCTTTGGCGTTTCCGGAATACAGCCTTCAGAACCTGCCTTGAGTCTTTCAATTACACTTGCAGGGAGCCTGTCTATGAGATCATATTTATTGATAATTCCCATTGCGTTATCGAACGAAGACCTGTCAGGTACAAATGGGCCCGAGGCGATTACATCCATGTCATCTCCAATGACATCTGAGAGCATAAGATTAATAACCGTTGCAGGATATGCTATTCTGGCAAGCCCGCCACCTTTTGAAGATGAAAGGTGCTTTCTTACTGTATTTATTTCATGAATATCCGCCCCGCATTTGAGCATCTCATCAGTTACTTTTCTTTTCTCGGCTAGTGATATTCCCTGAGCCGGCATCGGCAGAAGAGCTGAGCCTCCGCCTGATATGAGAGAGATAACGAGGTCGTTTTCCGTGCATGCATCAAGGAGATCGGAAATCTTCTGAGTCCCGGCCAAACCGTTCTCATCCGGTACCGGGTGACCTGCCTCGATAAGTTCGATTTTATCAAGCTGTATGCCATAGCCGTACTTGATAACAACTGTCCCTTTGTTTATCCTGTCTCCCAGGATGGATTCAACAGCCTTCGCCATGGGTGCCGATGCCTTGCCTGCACCGACAACGACAACCCTGTGGTATTCATTCAGGTTGTATTTTTTATCGCCTGCGCTCAGCGTGTGATTGGTTAATGTCAGGAAAGATCTTACCGCATTTTCAGGATCGACCGCAGCAACAGCGGCCTTGAATATTTTTATTGCATCATCTCTCATACTCGATGTCTTATCCGGCATTGAGCCACCTCCGTCGATCTGACTGACAATAAATGTTATCATGAGAAAAATGTTCATACCATAAATATATCAGGCTCGTTGACATGGGATTGTTATTTCCTTAAGGTACCAGACATGCAGATAATCCTTGCATCAGCTTCGCCCAGGAGGAAGGAATTGCTCAAATATCTGGGGATTGAATTTGATATTATAATTCCGGACATACATGAACATTCCCATGAAAATGAGCCTCCTGAAGCCTTTTGCGCCCGTATCAGCAGGGAAAAGGCCCTTGCGGTAAGAAAGGGGTTTCAGGATTCTCTTATAATTGCGGCTGACACCATAGTTGTCATCGATGGCGAGATTCTAGGCAAGCCGAAAAGCAGCGATGATGCATGTTCATACCTCAGACGTTTAAACGGCAGGCGGCACACTGTGTTTACGGCCTACACAATATTATTCCCTAATGGAGATAGTGAGGTGACCAGGGTTGTAAGTTCAACAGTTCACTTTGCCGATATGAGGGAAGATGATATCATGTGGTATGTTT
The DNA here is from genome assembly GCA_964400685.1 of uncultured Bacteriovoracaceae bacterium. Classification (GTDB taxonomy): domain Bacteria; phylum Desulfobacterota; class Desulfomonilia; order UBA1062; family UBA1062; genus DATCTV01. The sequence goes on from CAYNVT010000001.1 coordinate 56,959, forward strand.
CTACGGGTGAACCCATGGATAAGGCGGGAGCATACGGTCTCCAGGGAATAGGGGCGGCATTTGTGGACGCAATTGACGGTTCTTATACCAATGTCATAGGCCTTCCCCTCTCGGAAGTGTTTAAGGATATCAAACCTTATATAATGCTTAAAAAAAATATCTCAGGAGGTATCAATGCGTAAGTTCATCATGGCTATTGACCAGGGAACAACAGGTACAAGGGTGATGATTGTTGATAAGAAGGGCACAATCGTGACAAGCGCCTATACCGAATTTCCCCAGATCTACCCGAAGCCTGGATGGGTGGAACACAATGCCGAGATAATATGGGATTCGACAATACAGGTCATGAACCAGGCATTCAAGGATGCAGATATAACGGCAGCAAACATTTTAGGGATTGGAATAACCAACCAGAGAGAGACCTCGGTTGTCTGGGACAGAAAAACTTTGAAACCCGTGCACAACGCCATCGTCTGGCAATGCAGAAGAAGCGCCGGTATTTGCGATGAGATGAAGGAAAAAGGGCTTGAGCCGGTTTTCAAGAAAAAGACAGGCCTTGTGCTCGATGCATATTTTTCCGGTACAAAGGTGAAATGGCTGCTGGACGAGCATCCCGAAATCAGGAGTAGGGCTGAAGCCGGTGAGCTAGCATTCGGAACCATAGATACATGGATTATTACCAAACTCACCGGGGGAAGAGTTCATGTGACTGATTATACGAATGCTTCACGCACTCTTATGTATAATATCCATGAAAAGAAGTGGGATGATGAACTGCTTGAGCATCTGGGTATCCCCGCATCGCTTCTGCCCAAGGTTGTTTCGTCATCAGAGATTGTCGGTGAAAGCGATCCGCATGTCACAGGCGCTGCAATACCGATTGCGGGGATTGCCGGCGATCAGCAGGCGGCGCTCTTCGGACAGGGATGTTTTTTGGAAGGTCAGGCGAAGAATACTTACGGCACCGGTTGCTTCATGCTCTTGAATATCGGCAATAAAAAGGTGGAACCTGAAAGCGGGCTTATTCTGACGCTCGCATGTGACAATGAAGGAAAGCCCTGCTATGCAATGGAAGGGTCCATCTTTATCGGAGGAGCGGTAATGCAGTGGCTGAGGGACGGCCTGGGACTGGTGTCGTCTGCGGCGGAATCGCAGGCCATTGCCGAGAGCGTGAAAGACACGGACGGAGTATATTTTGTTCCCGCCTTTGCTGGCCTGGGCGCTCCCTACTGGGATATGTATGCGAGGGGAGGGATTCTGGGTATCACAAGGGGAACGACGCGCGCCCATATCATAAGGGCGGCGCTTGAAGGCATTGCTTTCCAGGTCAAGGACCTGATAGGCGCATTCGAGAGCGTAACAGGAGAGAAATTCACTGAGTTGAGGGTCGATGGAGGCGCGTGCAAGAATAATTTCCTCATGCAGTTCCAGGCTGATACGCTGGGATGTCCGATAGACCGTTCATCGTATATCGAATCAACGGGAATGGGTGCAGCGTTTCTTGCCGGAATGGCTACAGGTTTCTGGCCTTCGAGTGGAGAGATAAAAAATCTTAGAAAATCGGACAAGGTTTTTTATCCGAAAATAAATGAAGAATCACGGACAAGGATGTATGACGGCTGGATTGATGCAATCGGCAGAGTAAAGAGCAGGGTTTGATGAAGTTTCTTGAATATCTGGGCCGCATAGCAATATCTTTTATAGAACAGATAGGAGAGGTAGGAGTTTTCCTCTCCAGTATTATTAAATGGCTTTTCAGAAGGCCATTTTATTTCCAGCAGCTTTTCAAGCAGATGGAATTTATCGGAGTGAAATCAACCACGGTTATCCTTCTTACTGGAATTTTTACAGGCATGGTAACTGCTCTTCAGATGCATTACGGATTCAGGCTATTCGGTGCCGAGGCGCTTGTCGGATCTACAGCCACGCTCAGTATTACAAGAGAGCTTGGTCCTGTCCTTGCAGCGCTTATGGTTACGGCAAGGGCGGGTTCTGCCATGACGGCCGAGATCGGCACTATGAGAGTCACAGAGCAGATTGACGCCCTTACCGTAATGGGCGTCAATCCATTCCAGTATCTTGTTATTCCCCGCATAATTGCAGCAATTCTTGTCATGCCCATGCTGACACTTGTTTATGATGCAGTAGGCATGGTCGGGTCATGGATTGTCGGGGTGAAAATCCTTGGCATTAATGAGAGCATGTTCTGGTACCGTATAACTGAGTATGTTCATTACAAAGACATATTTACCGGGATGTTCAAGGCGACATTCTTCGGCCTTATCATTGCAACTGTCGGTAGTTACAAAGGCTATTCGACAACAGGAGGAGCCGAGGGAGTGGGTCAGGCAACAACTTATTCCGTTGTTATTTCTTCAGTGAGCATTTTGATTGCAGACTATATCCTGACTGCTTTGATGTACTGATTCAGGAATTAGCGAAACTTCCTGTCAAAAGAAAGTTTTTAACCAGATTGGCAGTCTTTTCATTCTTATGGACAAGCTGATGAGGCCAGAACCTTCGAAGAACAAAATCATGCATGCCGTTAAATCTCGTTTCTGATACGGCTACCAGATCGTCATTATCGCCTGATATGAATGGATTTAATCCGACTTGCATACCTGTCCCTGCTGCAATTACCCCGATTCTTTTTCCGGCAGGAATTTTATCAGCGGGAAATGACAGATCAGCAAGGGTTCTGGAAAAATGATCAGCATACGGCAGTGTTGATAAAAATTTCGCTGCGGCTGAACCGTTTACAGGTGTTGAGATAAGAACGATATTTCCGATTCCTGGGATGTCATATCTGGTTAGAATATCCATTATAATCCTTCCTCCCGAACTGTGGCCGACCATATGAAGGGTTTCCCAGGAATACCCGGACAGGAGATCATACATAAGAGTGCTGCATCTTTCTATACCTGCAGTGGTAACTGGCAAAGTTGGAACGATTGTTTTGAAACCGTTTTTTATAAAAAACCTTTTCAGGTAATTCATACCCCGCGCTGTCCTCATATAACCATGCAACAGTAAAACAGTCGGGATCTTTGGTTTATTCATCTGAAAAAAACTTACATTATTCAAAAGAATAAAGGGAATGGTTTTTTTTCTAAAACCATTCCCTTTATTATATTTTCAATTATATCACTAATTATGTGGTCTATTTCTTTTCCTGGCAAGAAAACCTACCGACAGCATGCCCAGACCTACCAGTACCATTGATGCAGGTTCAGGTACAGGTGTTGCAGCGCTGTAATTGACTGTAAGCGTTGAAGAGTCGATATAGAAATCTCCGCCAAGAGATGCCAGAGTGACTGTCAGGGCCCCGTTCTGTAAGATGACATTGTAGTTATATGTACGGGTGTCAACTTCTCCGATTGACCATGACCCTGTATTTGTCCATCCAATGGCGAACTCAGGTCCGTCAAGCCAGCTGTTGCTGTCGTCCCGGAGTCTTAATGATAGCCTGCCTTCAATAGCCTTGGTATCCGGTGACGGATTAAATGTGAATGCCTGTGTCCATTTAATATAGTCCCCGGATCCATTCAGAAGGTTTACGGAACCTCTGCCATAATCTACAAGTGACCCTGTTCCATCACCAGAGCTTGTAACCCCTGCTGAGTTAAAGGTTGTTACGTTTGTTAAAGTTATCGGTGCTCCGAATGAACTGCCTGCGAATACAAAGATAAACAATGCTGTTAAGATTAGACTTTTCCTCATATTATTCCCCCTCCATTAAATCAAATTGTTGTCAGCCCTTATTTATTAGTAATCTTTCTTAATATGATAATACCTCTTATAATTTTTATACAAGCATTGTCAATATAGAAAATAACTTATTTCACACTCTTTAACAAATTCTTGGTACAAGCTCGCCGGTCGGCAGGCCTATTTCACGTGAACCACCGATTGCCGTCTTAAGTATGAGTCTCCCGCGGTCTGATGATTCTTCAACAGTCCCTATTAAAGCGGCATTCCTGCCGCATTGATTCGAACTCATAATTTCAAGGACAAGGCTTACTGATTTTTCAGGGCAGAATAAGGCAAATTTTCCTTCATTTGCCAGATAGAGCACATCCAGGCCAAAAATCTCACAGGTGCCCCTGACCTGCTCTTTCACGGGAATCAGAGATTCATTAATTATAATTGAGAGTCCTGACTGCTGGGCGATCTCTGCCAGAATGGCTCCTAACCCGCCGCGCGTTGCGTCGCGCATACAATGAACATCAGGACAGGCCTCAAGTATCTTTTCGACAAGCTTGTTTAAAGGTGCCGAATCAGACAGGATCTCCCCTTCAATACCCATACCTTCACGTACGCTCAAAATTGCAGTGCCATGATCTCCAATAGTGCCGTTTATAATTACGCAATCGCCCGGTCTTATGCTTTTTATACCTATAGGGCTCTTGCAGACAATTGTCCCGATACCTGATGTATTTATGAATATACCGTCCGCAGCTCCTCTGGGGACTACCTTTGTATCACCAGTGACGATTATCACCCCGGCCTTTTCCGCTGCTTCAGCCATGGAGGCAATGATTTTTTCGAGGTCTTTCATCGGAAAGCCTTCTTCAATGATAAACCCCGCACTTATGAACAAAGGCTTCCCGCCGCACATTGAGATGTCGTTAACTGTTCCATGGACAGCAAGAGAGCCAATATTCCCGCCGGGAAAGAATACAGGCTGGACAACATATGAATCGGTGGAAAAGCAGAGTTTTATTCCCTTTACATCGAAAACCGCGCCATCTTCCAGTTTTTCCAGAAATTTATTTTTGAACAATGGGAGAAATTTCTCGATGATCAGTTCATTGCCGAGAAGTCCACCGCCTCCGTGCTCGAGAAGTATCTTTTCATATTTCATTCTGCCTTCCTTTCCCGAATGAGATTGTTAATCTTACGGGTACATGTGACGAACAGCAGCGCATACGGCCTGACCTAGTGAAATCCCGCCGTCGTTAGTAGGAACAAGTCTGTGATGATATACATCGAAGCCTTTTTTCTCAAGGAGATTTATCATGCCTTCAAGGAGCAGCCTGTTCTGGAAACACCCGCCGCTTAGGACAATTCTGTTTAAACTGTATTTTTCCTTCAATCTGCATGTGACCGCGATTGACCCATGAACGATCGATGCATGAAAACGTCCTCCGACATCGGTTAGCGCCTCACTGGAAATTATATCTGAAACAATTTGCCTGATCATTGGAGTTGTCTGAAGAATTATCATGTCATCTTTTATGGCAATTTCGTATTCATATGGATCGGTTGAGCCCATATATGAAACCGACTCCAGTTCCATTGCAGCCTGTCCCTCGAAGCTCACAGTGCGCCTCAAGCCGGCAAGCGCCGAAATGCCGTCGAACAGCCTTCCCATGCTTGATGTGAACGGGCTGTTGAGTCCTCTGCTCATGGATTTCTCAATAAGTGTGGTGGATGTTCCGCCTGGGATCAGTCCGAGCTTATCAGCATAAGATGGCCAATCATTTCCGAATGCATTTTTTAAAAGGCTTACGGCAATGCGCCAGGGTTCACGGATTGCCTTTTCACCGCCTGGCAGTGTGAACAGGTTCAGATGTCCGGCGCGAATGAATTCTTTCTCGTCTGCAATAAGAAATTCACCACCCCATACTGTTTTATCTGTCCCGTATCCGGTCCCGTCAAAGGCAATTCCTATTACCTTGTCAGTAAGGTTATTTTCCGCCATGCAGCTCACAATATGTGCATGATGATGCTGAACTTTATAAAGAGGCTTGCCCATTGATTCGGCTATCCTTGTTGAATAGTAGCCGGGATGCAGATCACATGCGATGATGTCGGGCCTGCATTCAGTCATCTCCTGCATCAGATTAATACTCTGATGATAAAAGTCCCTGGCCTGCGGCGTTTCCATATCGCCGATATGAGGGCTCAGATAGGCGGCATTTCCCTTCAGAACGCATATAGTCGACTTCAGATGAGGTCCCATTGCCAGAACTTCAGGATAGTCTCTGTCAAGCATCACGGGTCTTGGCGCATAGCCGCGCGAACGCCTTATGATGCGGGGAGTTCCTGCTGCCATGAAAGAGACGGAGTCATCGCAGCGAACAAGGATATCTCTGTTGTGCACAAGAAAGTAATCGGCTATCCCTTTGAGGCGCTCAAAGGCCTCCCTGTTTCCAGTGCAGATAGGTTCGTCAGTCTGGTTTGCACTGGTCATGACAAGCGCAGTAAAGCCTTTACTTAAAAGGAGGTGATGAAGCGGTGAATAAGGCAGCATGATTCCGAGACGCGATAGACCGGGTGCAACCAGTGAAGAAAGGCCGGATGTTTTTTTCTCAAGGAGCACTATGGGTCTCTGATGAGAAACAAGAAGTTTTTCTTCCTCACTGCTTATTTCGGCATAGAGCCTAGCCGTATCAAGATCCTTAACCATTATCGCAAGAGGTTTTTCTTCGCGGTATTTACGGGTTCTAAGTCCTGCAATGGCTTCATTACTCTCTGCATCGACACAAAGATGAAACCCGCCGATGCCTTTGACCGCAATTATCTGCCCCGCTTTTAACAGTTCAACGGTTTTACCGATAGGGTCTGCATTTATTTCGATGCCGTCTGGCTGAATAAGCTTCAGCTGCGGTCCGCAGACTGGGCAGGCATTCGGTTCCGCATGGAACCTCCGGTCGGCCGGGTTCTCATATTCTTTGCGGCATTCGGGACAAAGCTCGAAACATGCCATTGAAGTATTTTCCCTGTCATATGGAATGTCCCTGATGATCGTCAGTCTCGGTCCGCAATCAGTGCAGTTTATGAAAGGATAGTGAAAGCGCCTGTTGCTGGGATCGAAGAGCTCCTTCAGGCATACCCCGCATGTGGAGATATCAGGAGTTATGTGGACATTCGTTTCGCCTGAACAATCGCTTGTAATAATCCTGAAATCATTTTCGCCGGTAGGAGACATTTCGGTTTCTTCAAATGAGGTTATGTCCGCCAGAAGCGGCAGTTCAAATCCCAGTGCCTCTTTGAAAGATAGAATGGAACTATGAACTCCCTCAACCTCGGCGATTACTCCATCTGTGCGGTTCTGGACAAAGCCGGTAAGGCCTCTCTGAACGGCAAGCCTGTAAATAAACGGCCTGAACCCGACCCCCTGGACAATGCCGGAAAAGATGAATCTGATTCTAGTGAGCCCGGTTTTATCCAAATATTTCTCCATTATTAAAAATGCAGGGTATCATTACAAAGCAGACCGCGAAGCGACGAAATTGAGGAGTGAAGCATACTCTTGACGTATGCTGCAAGGACGAGATGAGGAGCGACAAAGGTATGCAAAGTTATGATGCCCTGAAAGTTTCAATCTGTTTGCTCAACCACTCAACCCAGGCCTGAAGTCCTTCGCCTGTTTTACAGGAGACCTCGAAGATTCTAAGCCCATTGTTCAGCCCGATGGCATCCCTCCTGGCCCTTTCGAGATCGAAGCTGACATATGGCATAAGGTCCATTTTGTTGATTATCAGGACTTTCGACTCCTGAAACATGAGAGGATACTTTGCCGGTTTGTCAGCCCCTTCAGGGGTGCTCAGCACCATAGCCTTGAAATTCTCGCCCATCTTGAATTCTGCCGGACATACCAGATTTCCCACATTTTCCACAATCAAAAGGTCTATTTCATCGAGGTTGAGGTCCGGGAATGCGTCCCTTATCATGTTTCCGTCCAGATGGCATGCGCTGCCAGTGTTTATCTGAACTGCAGGAATGCCGAGCGCTGCAACCCTGTCTGCATCATAGGTGTCCTGAATATCTCCCTCTATCACAGCTATACGGTATCTGTCCTTCAGTGCAAGGATGGTCTTTTCGACAAGGCTTGTCTTGCCGGCCCCCGGTCCGCTCATGAGATTGATAACGAATATCTTCTTTTCGTCGAAGATTCTCCTGTTTTCCAGTGCGATGCGTTCATTGGCATCCAGGACGTTTCTGACGACGGATATTTTCATAGGGGGCCTCCTTGATATTTGTAGTATGACGAACATGTCCCCTCTGTTGAAACCATGCATGGCCCCAGTGGGTTGGCCGGTGTGCAGACATTTCCGAACAGCGGGCATTCAACAGGTGTTTTTATTCCTTTAAGTATATCTCCGCATGCGCAGCCTTTTATCTCCTGTGACCTGATAGAGGGAATATCGAAGCGGCTTAATGTGTCAAATGAGCGCAGAGCATCCTTTATGAAAAGTCCGCTGGCCCTTATTGTTCCAAGCCCGCGCCACTCTGAATCACCTGTTTCAAAGACGGCATCGATAAAGCCCCTTGCTTTCGGATTGCCTTCCCGGCACACACCCCTTTTGTATTGAATGGCTACATCCGGCCTGTTTTCATGAATTTGTTCAAGTATTAATGAAACTCCTTCGAGAACGTCAACCGGCTCAAAACCTGTTATAACGGCAGGTCTTCCGGCATCTGCTATGAATCTGTAAGCTTCCGTCCCGAGCACGATGCTGACATGTCCCGGACACATGAATCCGTCAATATTAAGCCCAGGGTCGGATGCCAGGTTCATCATGGCAGGCGGTATTATTTTGTGAACCGACATTACGCTCAAGTTACTGATGCCATTGTCTTTTGCCCGGATAATCATTGCTGCAATGGTAGGGGAGGTTGTTTCGAACCCTATTCCCATGAAAACAATTTCTTCTTCCGGATTGCTATAGGCGATCTTCAGGCAATCAAGGGCGGATGAAACGACACGAATATCCGCACCATCGGCACGGAGTTTCTGCAGGCTTGCGCCTGCCGTTCCGGGCACTTTCATCATATCGCCGAACGTTGTGAAAATGACGTTTTTTTGCGAAGCAAGCCATATTGCCCTGTCAACATCCGAAATAGGCGTTACGCATACAGGACAACCCGGGCCGGAAATCAGCCTGATATTTTCAGGCATGAGTTTCCTTATTCCGTATCTGCCTATTGACTGGGTATGGCTGCCGCAGACCTCCATTATTGTGATGGTCCTGCCGATTTTCAATGCGATAATACTAATCTTTTTTATAAGGGCTTTGGCAAGAGCGGGATTGCGGTATTCGTCAATATATTTCATTTTCAATTATTTCTTTTAAGGTATCGAGGCTTTCCTTTGCAAAGGCTTCATCCACCTTGTGCATGGCATATCCTGCATGGGCGATCACATAATCTCCGATTGTTACGTCTTCATCCATGAGGTCGAGGCTTACCTCCCGTTTAGTCCCGCCGATGTCTATTACTGCAAAGTTATTTTCATCAACTGATATGACTTTTCCCGGAAATGCTATGCACATATTAAATCTTTTCCTTTCATTCTACATCCATCTCTTCGAGTCTCAATTCTTCAATGCCGCCGGAAAGCATCACTTCATGGCTATTGCAAAGCGGGCAGACGGCTTCATATGAATTAACCGTAAAATCCCTGCTGCATGTCATGCAATATATAACCACGGGTTTTATGTCAAATTTGAGTTCGGCACCTTGTGCTATTGTATCTTCGGATAGTACCTCAAATGCAAAAGTGAGCGAAGCCGGTACTATGGTTGAGGCTTTTCCGAAAGAAAGGGTTATGCTTAAAACTTTATTGAAATTCTTTTCTGCTGCGTATTCTTTGATAATATCCAGGATAGACTGTACAAGCGACATCTCATGCATACTTTGCCTCTGCCCTGATTCCGAGATATTCAAGCTCTTTTATAAGCAGTCTTTCCATAACGGGCAAACTCTTTTTTAAATCCCGGGTCATTTGAAGACCCATTTCTTTGAATTCCTTCGGTATTATACAAAGGAAAACCATATCCGGCAGGTCGCTAATCATTTCTGCCTTGATGAGTATATCGGAGAACTTCACTTCATGCGCGGATGTGGGAGGAGGTATCTTTGTGAGGAACTCTTCATGTGTGAATCTGAATATGGAACCGGGTTCGTCATCGAGTTTTATGCAGTCGATCACTATCATGGTGTCGCTCCGGTCGAATATGTCTAGCAGAACATAGCCCATTACGCCGCCGTCGATTATTTCACAATTATCCGGCAGGATGTACCTGTCCTCAAAGTACCTGACAAAATGAACTCCGAAACCTTCATCGGCCAGGAGTATGTTCCCGAGGCCCAGGATTGTAATGTGTTTTTTGTCCATCGCTTGGAATAAATGGAAGGAGAGTTGACCCATCCTTTCGCAAAGTCTCAATCATTCTTTCGTAATGATTAGTGTTCATCTTTTTTGAAAAGCCTACCGCCGACCATTGAAGACAGTGTGCCTTCTTTAATGACTGCATCATACCAGAAAGCCATATAAATATGGACCGGTATGAAAAGGATAAACAGCCAGGTGAAGATATGGTGCACATATCTGACAGTTGCGAGACCTCCCATCCATCCTGCGAGCGGCTTGAATATTGAAGTGAAGCCCACCGAATAGTTGTTGCCCATGAGGGCGAGACCCGTGATCACGATAATTAGCCACATCACGATCAAGGCGCCATATGCAAGAGACTGGAGCGGCCCGTAAAGGTATTTGTGTCCGGGCTTTTCCTCGGAGATGAAGGCGTAGAACTTTATCTGCTTCCAGAAATTCCCCCAGTCTGTCCAGGCCAGGAAGTCCTTCCAGTCCGCATGAAAGCGCGAGAAGAACATCATGTAAAGGCGCCATACGAGCGTAAAGCTCAGGATTATACCGAAGAGGATGTGCACATAGCGCACATGGCCCATCAGGAACTTGTCAATCGTCTCGCCTGCGCCTACCGAAAACGGGTCTGCAATATAGAACCCGGTCGGGATCAGTATGAAAATCGACAACGCCATCAGCCAGTGGTTGGCCCTCATAGACAGAGACCATTCTTTAACCGCTACTCTCGTATCCATGGTCTTCTACCTTATGTTACCTTGAATACTCTGACTTCGTTCATGTCGGTGTCGATCAGGTGAACGGCGCATGCCATGCACGGGTCGAATGAATGTATAGTTCTAAGGATTTCGAGCGGCTGTTCGATGTTCGCGAGTCTGGTCCCGATGAGGGCTTCCTCATACGGGCCTCTCTTGCCGTCCTTGTCTCTTGGAGAGCAGTTCCATGTAGATGGAACAATTGCCTGATAGTTTGCAATTCTGTGATCCTCAATCCTGATCCAGTGTCCGAGTGCTCCTCTGGGCGCTTCGGTGAGGCCTCTGCCTTTGCCTTCTTTCGGAACATCGCAGCGTGTACAGGTCCTGGTGTCACCGCTGGCAAGATTGCCTATCAGTTGGTTCACCCAGCCGTCGATCTTGTCTCCGATATAGACTGTCTCGATTCCCCTTGCTGCTGTTCTGCCCAGAGTTGAGAAGAGGGCGGCCACAGGAATGCCGGCGGTATTCAATGTATTGTCTATAAGCGGTTTTATTTCCTTATGACCCTGGGCATATGCCACGACTATTCTTGCAAGCGGACCGACTTCGTATGGATCGTTGTCGAAACGCGGGGCTTTGCACCATGAATATTTGCCGTCGCCGTCGAGATTGCCGTTCTTGTAGCCGGTATATTCAGGTTCTGTTGTTTCGACAAAGGGGTGCCCGCCATCGCCCTTATACCAGGAATGCGTGACTTCTTCGGTAATCTTGGTCTCGTCCAGATCCATAGGATGTGCTATGTCGGCAGCCTTTATCAGACCTTTCGGGAACAGAAGCTCATTCTCGCCGTCGTCAAGCGGGAACCCTCCGTAAGTAAGATAATTCTTTACGCCTGCGCCGATTCCGGCAACGCCTTCGTCCTTATAGTATGCCGCAGCCAGCAGCAGGTCGGGGATGTATGCGGTCTTTACGAAATTGTTGAATTCATAGAGCCTGTATCTGTATGCCGCTATGCGGTCTGAGTCGAGGTCGGCACCGCAGGTTACGCCGCCAACCACAAGCGTCTGCGGGTGCGGATTTTTGCCGCCGAATATCGCCATCATCTGTGCACCCAACTTAGAGACCTGGAGTGCGTCAAGGTAGTGTGACGTGATAATGAGGTTTGCCTCAGGCGGCAGTTTGTAGGATGCGTTGCCCCAGTATGCGTTTGCAAAGGGTCCGAGCCTTCCGGATTCAACGAACTTTTTCAGTCTCTTCTGTACGGCTTCGTAATGTGTTGCCGAGCAGTTATAAGGGTTGTCACAGTAGGCGCGAGCCATCTCGACGGCTTTTTTAGGGTCTGCCGTAAGGCATTGAGTAATATCGACCCAATCTAGTCCATGGAGATGATAGAAATGCATGACATGGTCTGTGAGATACTGGGCGCCATGAATGAGGTTCCTTATTATGCGTGCGTTTGCAGGCGGTTTGATTTTGAATGCGTCTTCACATGCCTTGATGCTTGCCTCGTAATGGACATATGTACAAACCCCGCAGAAGCGCTGGACAATAAGTCCGGCATCTCTCGGGTCACGCCCATTGAGTATCTGCTCGATGCCTCGCCACAGCGTGATGCTGCTCCATGCATCCTTGATAACATTGTTCTCTACCTCGCATTCGATGCGAAGGTGGCCTTCAATCCTTGTAATCGGGTCAACGACTATTCTGGCTCCCATGATTTATCCTCCGGTTCCCGCTATCCGTCAGTGAGCAGAATGCTCTTCTTTTTTGTCATCAGCCGCATTTTTCGGCTGACCATGATTTTTTGCCAGTGTAATTCCTGCATGTGTTGCAACACCGACGACCGTTGCGCCGAGGAGACCGGCGCCTATAAGGTCTACCGGTGCCTCAACTCCGCCCAGTCCGACCGGTTTATCTGCAAGAGGCTTTTCGAAGGGCGCCATTTTGTCCCAGAAATCGGGTTCCGTGCAGCCTATGCAGCCGTGGCCCGCCATTACCGGCCAGCTTATGCCGTCATTGAATCTTGCCTTGGCGCAATTTGCGTATGTGTAAGGGCCTTTGCACCCGACTTTGTAAAGGCACCAACAGTTTAACTGGCCTTCATCGCCCCATTCCTGAACATACTCGCCTGCATCATAGTGAGGCCTTCTCTCACAGAAGTCATGGATGCGTTTGCCGTATCCGAACAAAGGCCTGCCAAGTGAATCACATGGCGGCAAACCCTTGAACAGAAGGAAATGAAGTAGAGTGCCAACAAAATTTGCCGGGTTCGGCGGGCATCCGGCAATATTTACGGTCGTTATGCCGATAACGTCACTTATGCTCTTCGCATCTGTCGGATTAGGTTTTGCCGCCGGTATGCCACCGAAAGAAGAGCAACTCCCAATGCAGATTGTCACTTTAGCATTGCCGCATACTTCTTTGGCTATTTCTTTGCCGGTCCTGCCTTTAGGGCCGAGTCTCATGAAGTCGCCATTATGACCGACAGGAATGGAGCCTTCGACTACACATACATACTGGCCCTTGAGATTATTTACGCAGTCTTCAAGACATTTTTCAGCCTGATGGCCTGCTGCGGCCATAAGAGTCTCATGATACACAAGATCGATTGTATCGAGCAGGATGGAATCGACATTAGGGTAAGATGTTCTAAGGAATGCCTCTGAGCAGCCTGTACATTCTGCAAAGTGCAGCCAGACAACCGGAAGCCTGCTGATATTTTCAGCTGCCTTGGCCACCATCGGCTTGAACATCGGCGGCAGCATAAGCGCTGCTGTCATCGCAGTGGTCCACTTCACGAAATCTCTTCTGGATACGCCGCGTTCCTTCAGTTCTTCGGCCAGATTAAACCTTGCAGGTGGCAGAGAGGCGTCCATTTCTTCCATGTGCACGCTGCACTTTTCCATGAGCTTTTGGTATTGTTCCTTTACATTCCGGTCGCAAACCTTTTTCCCTGCCATACCATAACCCCCTCTTTGTTATCAGGCATTTTTGAGTTAACCATCTGAGGAGCCATAAGCCGGAAAATTAATCAAGAGAAATGTTGAATTGTAATTTCCAGTGAAATAACAACTAGTTGATATATTATGAGTAAAATAACATAATAAAAAGAAAATAAAAAAGGCTGCCTTCTGGCAGCCTTTTTTAATCATTAAACTATTACAGTCTATTTGATTTTGAATTTATTCTCGTATTCCTCAAGCCATCTGGGGCAGTGTGTATTGGCCCAGGCCTTGGTCACCCAGCCGGTGATCATTGCCTGAACCGTTCCAGGGTTTCCAATGGTTCCGAGATAGATATGTACCATAATGAAGGATGCAAGGACGAAAACCGCCCCGGCATGGAACATGAAGGCAAGTGCCCCGATTGTCGGCCCGAGAAGCAGAGGGTTCAGCATGATGAGCCCTGTTATGACGATTATCACGCCACAGACTACAAGGAACCAGAAGAAGCCTTTCTGGCCCGCATTATATTTGTAGACAGGAGGGAGATTCTTTGCCTCCCAGAGATATCCTCCGCCCTGGAGTATCCAGCCCAGGTCATCTTTCTCGAACTTGCAGTCCTTGCTCCACTTCCAGTAGGCCCAGGCAAGTGCCATGCCGAAAATTATCCCGGAAAAGATATGCAGCCATTTTGTCGCGTAATATCCACCAAGAATCGTAGGTATTATGCTCCAATGGTGGAACATAAGGCCAAGCCCGGATATTACACAGAACAGGCAGCTTGCAGCCAGAGTCCAGTGGCCGAGCCTTTCCCATCCGTCGGTTATTCTTACTTTGTTGTCGTTAGACATTATTCACCTCCCTCTTTCTTCTCGTGAACTTCATGTGGTCCCTTGAGCAGGTAGTGTATCAGTGCTGCTCCGGCTACACCGCCTATTCCGAGAAGGGTAAACGGCTTGAAAAGGTTCTTCCAGATGAGCAGAGAGAGAGGCATTCTCGGATTGGGATTCATATCCTTCATATCTTTAATCGCTACATCTTTGGGGAATATGAAAAGCATGTTGGTTTCATACTTCGGGTTGGATGGATAGATATAACCTTCTATTTGCTCGATCCTTTTCTCAGCCTTTTTGAGCATCTCATCTCTCAATCCGAACTGGAGCGCGCCTGTACAGCATGAGGTTACACAAGCGGGTTTCATGCCGTCGGTTATCCTGTCATAGCACAGCGTGCATTTGGAGACCTTTTCCTTTTTCTTGTCGTACTTCGGAACCTCAAACGGGCATGCGACTGCGCACGAACGGCAGCCGATGCAGAATTCATCATTGTGAATAACCGCACCCTCTGGTGTTTTTACCAGTGCTCCGGGAGACGGGCAGGCCTTTACGCATGCAGGGTCTTCGCAGTGCATGCAGGCGTCGTGCCTCATGAGGAATTTTAACCCGTTTTCTTTTTCAAGTTCATAGAACCTGATCAGTGTATATGTATCATAATCAAGGTCAGGCGGGTTCTGCAGAGAACCGGTGCACACTGTTTTTACCGCCGGAAGACCGTTCCAGTTTTTGCAGGCAACCTGGCAGCCCCTGCAACCCGTGCATTTCGTCACATCGACCAGTTTGATATATTTTGAATGATTTTCAGTCTTTGTCATGGCTTACCCCCTATTTCACTTTCTCAATGTTTACCAGGAATGCCTTGTATTCCGGTATCATCGTGTTAGCGTCACCAATAAACGGGGTCAGGTCATTCATATTGCCGCCTGTCACCACTCCCTTATATCCGAAATGCCAGGTTGTGCCGACCATGTGATGAATCTGGCCGTCAATGGTAAATGGCTTCAAACGCTTTGTAACCATTGCTACAGCTTCAACGCCTTCAACATTTCTGATAGAAACCAGCTTGACTTTGTCGCCATTTTTAATGCCCCGTTCCTTTGCCAGCTCTTCGCTTAATTCAACAAACTGATTTGGAATCATCTCGCAGAGCCATGGCAACCACCTTGTCATCTGTCCGGTCTGCCAGTGTTCTACGACACGGTAGGTAGAACAGATAAGCGGGAAGTTTTTGGAATCAGGATTATTTATTGTTGCCGCTATACAGCCTTCGACGATGAAAGGATCGCACTGTTCCTTTAAAACTTCTTCGTCGAAGCGTTTTATTACCGGGTTCCATTGATATTTTGACATCATGTTTTTAACCGGTGACTCAAGCGGTTCATAATGTTCAGGGAACGGGCCGTCCTTCATTCCGGCTGCGAACAGCATGCCATGTCCATGTGAATTCATGATGAACGGATATTTCTCGCCAGGTTTGCTGGCACCGTCTGAAATATCTCCAGCCCATGCCCCTTTGAGAGCGTTCCACCATATGACCGGCTTGTCTTTCGCCCATGGCTTGCCTTCAAGGTTGACGCTGGCAAGATTGTAAACAATCCTTCTGTTGACCGGCCATGCCCATGACCAGTTGTGGAACATGCCAAGCCCTGTCGGGTCAGCCGGATCGCGCCTCATCATCAGGTTGTCCTTGTCATTAACAGAATTGCAGTATACCCAGCAGCCGCTGCATGTCGAACCGTCATCCTGAAGTAGCGCAAAGGATGGAACCATGTCTCCAGCCTTGAATTTCTTTATTTCTTTTGTCTTGGCGTCTTCGATTTCCTTGTCAGTCACGAAATAGCCATTGATCTCTTTAGCAACTTCTCTCGGGGACGGTTTTTCGGCAAGCGCGCCATACTTCCATGTGAGGTTCAGTATCGGGTCGGGGAATGCCCCGCCTTCTTCCTTGTAAAGCTTTTTGAGCCTTAAAACGAGCTGGTTGATTATCCACAGGTCGTCTTCGGAATGTCCGATCGGGTCAATGGCCTTATATCGCCACTGCGCCCAGCGGCCCGAATTGGATACAGAACCCTCTTTTTCAACAGAAGAGCATGCGGGAAGCAGGAAGACTTCGGTCTTTATTTCTGCAGGATCAACACCTGCCTCTTTCTGCCAGAATGCTGAGGTTTCGGTTTCCCAGAGGTCAACCGCGACAAACCAGTCAAGCTTGGAAAGCGCCCTGCGAACCATTTTTGAGCTTGGAGCGCCAACAGCGGGATTCATTCCCCAAGCCATAAGACCTTTAATTTTTCCCCTGGCCATTGTATTGAACATGGGGAGATATGAATAATTCTTTCCGTCGTCGATCTTTGGAAGATATCCATAGGCTGTTTCAAGGTCTGCATCCCGCCACCATGCCTTCATGAGGCTTGCCAGGTATTTGGGACGGTTGCCCCACCAGTTTATGCTCTTCGGATCTGAATTCTTGGGTGTATTTTTTTCATTGTATGCTGCAATTGTATTCAGGCTTGCAGTGGGATATGGCAGATATCCGGGAAGTATGTGGAACAATGCGCCATGGTCGGTCGAGCCCTGAACATTGCTTTCTCCGCGCAGCGCATTTATGCCGCCCCCAGCTACACCGATATTTCCCAACAGCAACTGCAGGACAGCAAATATCCTTACATTCTGCGAGCCGTATGTATGCTGTGTTGTTCCCATTGCATACATTATTGTACCGGATTTTTCAGGTTTGAACGTAGAAGTGTATGCATCACAGACAGCTTCATACTGTTTAGGGTCGGTTCCGGTAATAGAACAGACTTTTTCCGGTGTGTAGCGGGCATAATGCTTCTTGAGCTGCTGGAATACGCACATGGGGTCCTGCATTGTAAGGTCCTGTTTTGGTATGCCGTTTTCATCGACCTGATATTTCCATGTGTCAGTATTGTATTTGGAGCCTTCCAGCCCTGAAAATGCACCATCGAGATCGGTAGCGCCTTTGAAGTCAGGGTTAACAAGGAATGTCGCATCAGTATAGTTCTTTACATACTCTTCCTGAACTCTGTTCTTTGAAAGTGCGTAGTTTATCATACCGCCAAGGAATGCTATGTCGGTTCCCGGCCTTAATCGTGCATAGATATCTGCAGTTGCAGACGTTCTGGTAAATCTGGGATCAACGCTTATTAATTTGGCGCCACGTTTGGCCCTGGCTTCATTTACCCATTTAAATGAAATCGGATGGTTTTCTGCTGCATTTGAACCCATTATAAGGATTGCATCTGAATGCTGCAGGTCTATCCAGTGGTTTGTCATTACACCGCGTCCGAATGATGCCGCCAGACCGGCGACGGTGGCGCTGTGTCAGATACGGGCCTGGTGTTCAACATATACCAGGCCTAAAGAACGGTTGAATTTTGTAAGACTGTAAACTTCTTCATTGTCGAGGGCTGCGCCGCCGATTGCTGCCATGGCATCGGTCCTGTTTACCACTTCACCCTTGTCGTTCTGAAGTGTGAATGTTTCATCACGAAGCTTTTTGATTTTCCTTGCTATATTGTCCAATGCCCAGTCCCATTCAACTTCCTGCCACTTGTCAGCGCCGGGAGCCCTGTACTGAACCTTTGACAATCGTTTGTCATTGTTTGCAATCTGGTAAAGTGCCGCACCTTTTGCGCAGAGCGAGCCTTTGTTTATAGGGTGATCAGGATCACCTTCAGTACCGATAACCTTGCCGTTGCTGACCTGTGCAATAATTCCGCATCCGACGCCGCAATAAGGGCAGATGGTAGTTACTTCCTTTGCATAGCGGATTTTTTTCGGCTGGGCCAGAACAGGCTGTACGCCTATGCTGACGCCGATTCCCGCTGCTGCAAGGCTACCGCCGGAAAGTTTAAGGAAACCCCTTCTGGTAAGTTCCATGCAACCTCTCCTATTTGTTTTTTTTGGGACTGAACCACGTTATTCAATAATTCAAGTTAAATCAAGCGGAATGAATTATGCACAAACATGCATAACTAATTGATTATATTATGCAATATGGTGCATAAAATTACCTGTATGATGCTTGACTTGACGTGGTATCTAACCTAATGTGTGCAAATGGACTGGGAACTGATATTGAAAACATATCCTGATGACAGGGAAGGAATTCTTAAGGCAAAAGGCCTTTATGAAAGCATAACATCCGCCTGCGAAAATTTCATGATCCCTGCAATAGATACTGCTAAAATTTCCGATGGAGATTTTCAGCAGCTTGTGCCCCTTCTGGCAGAGATCTGCTCAAAGGCATGGGAGAAACATTTTAAAGCAAAGCCTGCTTTTGATATGATATCCGCCGCCGACGCTTTTATCTGGGGCGGCAGCATCAATGTGCCTGAATCAGACAGCGCCGCAATCGGTGCTCTTCTGAATAATGCACTCAGGGCAGTTCTGAGAAGGTTGAGAGAATCATCCCGCGAACCTGGAAAGCCCGAAAATTATTCAGGAAGATGCGCATTCTGCGGCACGCATGCGCGCATAGCTTTTGACGAGGAGTCGCAGCGGGTTCTTCACTGTCCACTCTGCGATTTTTCATGGAGATTTCCCAGAATCCGGTGCACCTATTGCGGGAATACCGACCATGAAAAGCTAGGCTTTTTCGAGGCTGAAGGCATTGATGGAGCAAGGATTTATTTCTGCAGGGCGTGCAGCTGTTTTATCAAGGTTATTGATGCAAAGAATAAAATATCACCCGATGCGGAAACGATTGATGCAATAACGCTGGAACTGGACGAACTTGCGAAAGAAGAAGGCTTTGTCCCTGTTCCCTGAAATAATTTCTGCTTGTCGATTAACCTGGAAACCTTATAATGATTGATATCATCCTTCAACATGATTTAACTTAAAATGAGGAGCCATCATGATTTTTAGTTCTCCCGGAATAATAACCGATCGTATAACGCTTCTGGGCCGAAGGGAATCGTGCACTTATCTTCTTGATGGCGGTACTGAGTATGCGATCCTGGGCGGCGGAATGACCTATATAGTCCCTGATGTCGAAAAACAGATTGCCGAATCAGGGATCGACGAGAGGAAAATAAGCCGCCTTGTCATCCATCATGTGGGCATTATCCCTTATTTCAAAAAGAAATGGCCTTGGGCAAGGGTGACGGCATCAGCCAGAGGGGCCGGACAGCTTGCCAGGCCAGTAGTTATTGAAGCGATTAAGAACATCAATTTCATGCTCCTCTCGAACGCCGGATTGTCGGATAGAGCAGATGAGCTTGGATATGATTTTGACAGCATATCGGTTGACGACACTCCGATAGATGGAGAAACGAGAAAAATCGGGGACCTTACACTTCAATTCATGATGGTGCCCGGTCACAGTACATGCTCGATGGCGGTTTATGTGCCTGAGCTGAAGGCGCTTTTCGCTTCCGACGCAGGGGGTATTCCATTCGAGGGGCAGGTCTTTGCTGCGGCAAACTCTAATTTTGACCTGTATCAAGCCAGCCTTGATAGGATGGCAGGCTATGATGTGGATTTTCACGGGGCGGAACATTACGGTGCTTTCACTGGTGATGATGCAAGGTCATTTATTCCGAAATCGATCGATGCGGCAATTGAGACCCGGAAAATGATAGAGGATTCATTAAAAAGAACAAACAGCGCGGGGTTGACGTCAGAAGAGATAACCGGCTGGATGGCGGAAAATGCTGGCGAATATTTTCTGCCGATGGACGTTCTGAAAATGGTAGTCGACCAGATGACAGGCTGGCTTGCAAAGAATATGAAGATTCAACCATAACGGAGGATTTCAAATGAAAGATATCCTGATGACTATCGAACGGCATATAATTGAAGAGCAGAGGCTTTACGGCGGAACTGGTGATTTCAGTTCGGTGTTGACCCAGATAGTCCTGGCTGCAAAGGTCGTTTCCGCCCAGGTCTCACAGGCAGGTCTTGCGGAAAATATCCTGGGCTCGGCAGGAGCCAGGAATATAACCGGCGACGAACAGCAGAAGCTCGATGTATTTGCCGACAGGGCTTTTATTAACGCCCTGAGCTATATCGGAAAGGTATGCGTCATGGCTTCCGAGGAAGATGACGGCATCGTACTTATTCCTGAAGGTTATCCGAAGGGTGAATATGTTGTGATGTTCGATCCCCTTGACGGGTCGTCGAATATCGATGTGAATGTTTCCATAGGTACGATTTTTTCAATATATAAAAGGATAACGGAGGAAGGCGACGGAACCCTCGAGGATTGCCTGCAGCCCGGATACAAGCAGTTCGGTGCTGGTTATGTAATGTATTCAAGTTCGACGGTGATGGTCTATTCGACGGGTAACGGGGTCAACGGCTTCACCCTTGATCCCAGTGTGGGAGAGTTCGTGCTTTCGCATCCGAATATAAAGATACCATCACGGGGAAAGATTTACAGTGTTAATGAGTCCTACTATAACTACTGGAAGAAAGGCACCAGGGCATACATCGATCATATAAAGACCGACAAAACTCATATGAAAAAACCATATTCTTCAAGATACATCGGATCACTGGTTGCCGATTTTCACAGGAACCTCTTAAAGGGCGGCATATTCCTTTATCCCGAAGACAGCATGGACCCGAAAAAGACAACCGGAAAACTCAGGCTTCTTTATGAGGCTAACCCGCTTGCGTTTATTGCCGAACATGCGGGCGGGTATGCAAGCACGGGTTATGAGCGCATCCTTGATATAGTGCCCTCCAAGCTGCATCAGAGGGTGCCCTTGATTATAGGTTCCAAAGAGGATGTACTTGAGTACGAAGAGTTTGCAAAAGACAATAATATGGAGTAATCGCAGACAATTAAAATTCAAGGGAGGATGAAATATGAGCTACGAAGCTGATTATGCAAAGGCCCTTCAGATAGGCAGACCACCCAATGTCAGGAAGCTTTTTCCGAATTCGAAGGCGCTTATTGTCAGCGGCAAGGTGATCGACCGAGCAATGAGGGCGAAAGGGCATGCAATGACTATTGCAGCCAACGGCAGGAGCACAACAGTTATCCGAGGAACACTCAAGGCTGCCCAGAAAGCCAATGCAGCCGTTATAATCGAGATAGCAAAATCAGAGAGCAATTACTGCCATGTCGGGTTGTGGAACATTGCAAGATATGTGGACTCTTTCTGCAACGAACTTGGGATAACGGTGCCTGTCGCAGTTCATGCTGACCACTTCGGTATCACGAATGCCGCCGAACTAGAGAAGGCGAAGACCGATATACCGTCCATCTTCGATGAGGGCATTACATCGATTGCAATCGACGCTTCGCACATGCCTGAAGATGAAAACCTGCTCGCAAACATCGAAATCAGCAAATATATCCCGTCATGGGCCGGATATGAAACAGAGGTCGGCGAAATCAAAGGGGTGGCCGGACTCTCGACACCTGAAGAGGCCCTGTTCCTGATTCAGGGTTTGAATGCACATAAGATTTTTCCTGACTGGATAGCGCTTAATAACGGCACGACCCATGGCATCGAGGAAAGCGACGCAGGCATTCAGGTAGAACTGACCGCCGAGATTCACAAGGCCATTGAAAAATACGGATTATCCGGGGCGCAGCACGGCACGTCAGGAAACAGCAATGTGAGGCTCAAAAAAATAGCTGCCGAGACTCATACCACAAAGGCGAATGTGGCGACAGCCCTGCAAATGCTTTCCTGGGGAGTCAAGGTGAATGAATTCGGCAATGCTATACTGGATGCCGATAAGAACCTTCTCAAGCTGGAATGCACAGGCATGGACGATAAGCTGTGGTCTGAAATGGTTTCATATGCAAAGGACAAAGGTCTGAAGGCTGGTGATTTTAAAAAGCTCAATCTTCCTTTCGAAAACAAGATACTTGCTCAAACCCCTGAAGTCAGAGAGCGCATGGAAAAGGCAGTGGAAGATTTTGTTTATGACCTGCTGGTAAACGTCTTTAATGCAAAAGACACGGCGCCTCTTGCAGTTGAGGCAATACTCAAGGCCGGTTCCTATGACCTTGGCCCAAAAGGGACGCCGATCGACAATGTCTCCGACTGGACGGTTGAAAAGATAAAATCTAAAGGCAAGGAGAAAACCGACGACAGCCCTGCAGGGAAATACGACGACTGATGTCTGTTTTAAGCAAATAGAGCTTATCAACGAAAGGCCATGAAACAATCATGGCCTTTCGTTATATAATTGCTCCACTATAAGTTTTTTGAAGTTTCCTCTACTTGAGAATATCCGTTAAAGCACTGGTTAATCGCTCAATGTTTACTTTTCGGGCTGCGTGCCCCATAACACCTATTCTCCATATTTTTCCGGCCAGCGGCCCTAATCCGGCGCCGATCTCGATCTTGTAATCCTGAAGAAGCTTTTTCCTTACCATCGCCTCCTCCACACCATCAGGAACCGTGACGGCATTCAACATCGGCAGTCGATATTCATTTTCAACAAGCATTGTCAGTCCAAGCTGCTCAAGTGACCGGACCAGAGCAAGGTGATTATCCATGTGTCTTGCATAAACATTATCCAGCCCCTCATCCAGGATGTTTGCCAGGCACTGGTAAAGTCCATAGAGCATGTTAACCGGAGCAGTATGGTGATAGACTCTTGAACTGCCCTCCCAGTAATTAATGATCATTGTAAGGTCAAGATACCAGTTGGGGACCTTCTTTTTACGGTTTTTCAGTTTCTCCACCGCTCTTTCTGAAAATGTGATGGGAGAAAGTCCGGGAGGACAAGAAAGACATTTCTGTGTTCCGCTGTACATGGCGTCCACGTGCCAGGAATCAGCTTCAACTGCTATTCCGCCAAGACTTGTAACAGTATCCACAAGGTAAAGGGCATCCTTGCCTTTGAGTAGTCCTGAAATTTCAGCTACGGGATTATTTACGCCAGTGGATGTTTCAGCATGGACGATTCCCACAAGAGAGTAATCCTTTTTATCGAGCTGTTCCTTCACCTTCGCCGGTTCAACAGGTGTTCCCCATTCAAACTCAACAACATCGACACATGCCCCGAGGCGGCAAGCTACATCCGCCATCCTCATCCCAAAGACACCATTTATTAAAATCAGTACATCATCACCAGGCTCAACAAGATTGACGAAACAAGTCTCCATACCGGCAGATCCCGTTCCAGAAACAGGGATTGTCAGTCTATTCTTTGTATTCATGACGTTTTGAAGCATTTCCTTGATCTCGTTCATAATGCTGATGAATTTAGGGTCGAGATGCCCGATAGTCGGCTTCGAAAGTGCCAGATATACCTCCGGATATACACAAGAGGGACCCGGTCCCATCAATAATACTTCTTCTATTGTATCGAGTTGATTTTTCATATTCACACCTCTCAGGACTATAAAATATTCTTAATTGATTCTTCGTCGTACTCTTTTCCTTCGTTCTTCAATCTGATTGCCTGTTTCAGTAATTCATGACGCTTTCGGGTCATGGGAAGGAGATAAGCCCCCAGAACACTGAGGAATAAGAAAAAGGCAACACCTGCGGCATAAAGAAGCCTGATACCGAAGAGGGCATGTTCTGTTTGCACCTGATCGGGAACATATCCTACCAGGGAGAGTATTATACCGATAAACCATAGAAAAAGGGCCACCGTGGACTTTCTTGTAAAAGAAATCACACCGAAAAAAAGTCCTTCCCTTCTCTGTCCGAATTTGAATTCATCAACCTCAACTGCGTCGGGAATCATTGACCAGATGGTCATGGAGATCGACATTACCCCGCCTGAAGCAAGGACCATCATTATATAAAAGGTGATGATCATTGAGGGTTTAACCAGCATTCCGCCAACTGCCTGTACAATAGCCCAGATCCCTATAAAGATCATATAGGATTCCCGCTTGCCATATCTTGAAGACAGCCAGTTGATAACCGGAATCCATAATATCGTGCAAGCAAATAGAAAAAGGAAAGCCAGGGATTGCTGCGTATCGTTAAATTTCATGTAATACTTCATAAAGTAGACCATGACAGCAGCAGCCGAACTTAATCCAACGCTTCCGGCTGCATAAAGTCCCATAGTATATAAAAAGGTTCGATTTCTTAATGGGCCGGTGAAAACATCCTTTAGTTTAACAGAAACATTTTCAGGGAAAAGCTCCCTTCCTCTTGTGGCTCGCCATGTAATAAGTATAGGAAAAACAGAGAAAATTCCGAACATCGCGGCCATGAGAGACCATCCACCCCTGTTGCTTCCCATAATATCCTTACAAAATGTAACCAGTGTCCAGGGTAAGGCTGCAGCCAGAATTGCCGCAATTTGACTGAATGCAGCCCTGAATCCGTTTAAGTTGGTTCTTTCGTCGTAATCCTGAGTCATCTCCGCCCCAAGTGATGTGTAAGGAATATCAAGGAGGGTGGCGGCAGTATAATACATCATAATGGCAAGGCAGAAATAAATTTTCGTGCTGAACTCTCCTAATCCGAAATCAGTAAATAAAAGCCATGTGATCAAACCGAAGGGAACAGCAACGCCCAGCAGAAAGGGACGCCTTCTTCCCCATTTTGACTTTACGCGGTCTGATAATATGCCTACCATGGGATCGGTCACAGCATCCCAGAGGGTTCCAAGCATCAGTATAAAACCGGCAAAAG
The DNA here is from genome assembly GCA_964400685.1 of uncultured Bacteriovoracaceae bacterium. GTDB lineage: Bacteria > Desulfobacterota > Desulfomonilia > UBA1062 > UBA1062 > DATCTV01. The sequence goes on from CAYNVT010000001.1 coordinate 82,144, forward strand.
CAGGTGTGATACCAACCACATCAGTAAGATAGAAAAGAAAAATGACGGAAACCATTGTCCAGGTCAAAGTGCTTGAAAGTTCAGCTGAACCATAGCCCAGTTTAACGTAAAATGGGAGTTTTACGGTATTATCCAAGGCTTTATCCATTTTGACAACTCCTTTAATAAAACTGTTATAAGGCTCTATTTAATCGATTCTGACTCCCTGTCTTTTAAGGGCCTTTTGCACTTTTTTTATATCAACCTCTCTGCAAGTAACACCGTCCTTAAGGGATTGTGCCGCAGCAATTCCAGCACCCTGTCCTGTTACTGTGCAGCACATCATCTGTCTTGTAGCTGCATGGGACAGTTTATCACCGGCGACACAACGGCCAGCTACTAGGAGGTTTTCAACCTTCAGAGGAAGAATTATACCATAGGGAACATGAAAGTAACGGCCAGTACTTGGCATTATGGCGGTTTTATTGCCGTCAAGAAATTCAGGGAATATTCCAATGGAGTCATCAAAATGCGCCTGGTTTAACATCTCTTCACCGGTGATATTATATTCACCAATGATTTTTCTCGATTCCCTTGTACCAAGGGAAGCGCCCATTGTTCTGAGTCTGGATTTTTCAAAACCGGGAGTAAATTTCTTCAAGGCCTCAACCGCCCACATGACATGCTGCCTTCCCTCGATTTCAGCCTTTGTAAGATCCCAGACATCTGTACAGTCATAATTCGGCATATGAACTGCGTTGAGTGTCCTGATCTCTCCCGCATCGGTAAAGTCGTTCCAGTAGCTTTCCAGATGGGCATATTCCGGTATATCGCCGTTTTTCTTTGCCTTTTCAAAAGGCTCAACAAGGTAGGTGCTGAACTCGCCTCCTTCTTTATCACCGGAGTTCTGGCCCCAGTCCGCAATCGTCGTTCCCCTGTTTAATATATAATCAAGAAATACCTGGACATCTACGCCACTGCATCCGAAATTCACAGATACAGGCTCCAATATCTCTTTCGGGTCGAGACGGTATGGAGCACCGGCATGAAAGGCAACATCCGCATCACCCGAGGCATCGATAACTCTCTTGGCAAGAATCGCCTGTCTTCCTGACTTGCTCTCTGTAACAACACCAGCAATGGTATTTCCCTCCATGATCACATTTACTGTTGTGCAATGAAGAAGGGGAATTATCCCCGCTTCCTTGACCATTGTATCAGCGATATACTTGAAGACTTCAGTATCAAGAATTTCATAAAAGAATATGCTGAGGCTTGCCCCCATCTCTTTTGCACGTTTCTCGAATTCAACACCTATTCCACCGGCATCCACAACCTTCTCATTGGACCTGTACCAGGCAATAGTCCCAACAATTGATTGTGTTATGTTGCCTCCAAAGCATCCGTAACGTTCAACGAGCATCGTATCAACACCTTCTCTTGCGGATGCCAGGGCTGCAGAGAGACCGCCTGGTCCGCCGCCGATTACAAGAACATCAGTTTCAGCAATTACTGGAATCTTTCTTATTCTTTCTTCAATGTATTTAATCAAATGCTACCTCCAGCAATATCCTTTTTCGATATAAATGATGCGCATATTGTTGCATGTTCCCGGGCAAGTTTTCTTGCCAGCTCCACATCCTTATCTATGATAGCCTCCAATATGGGCCTGTGCCTTTCAAGGGCTTCCACCCTATCTTCAATGCTTCGGGCATACCTGATCAGGAATGCCTGGATATGGCGGAAGAGAGCCTGATACATGGCAATAAAAAACTGGTTGCCTGACATTTCAACAAGAGCGAAGTGGAAGTCATAGTCCCGTCTGGCAAATAGTTCAGGGTCATCTAATACATTTTCATCATATTTAAGCAGACCTTCAAGGAAGGTGATCTGATCGGCTGTGCGAGTTTTTGAAACTTTAGCAGCAACTTCAGATTCAATCAGGTTCCTGGCTTCAACAAGATCATTCATCCGATTGAAATCATGGTTTGGAAATAGAGGAATGAGAACATTATCCAGGGCGGAAACGCTGATGGATTTTGTGACATATGCGCCCTTGCCATGTCGCACATGAATAATTCCGAGTGCTGCCAGTCTTGCAAGGGCTTCTCGCAGGGTAAGACGGCTCACAGAGTATTCCTGCAGCATTACCTGTTCACTTGGCAACTGATCTCCAGGCCCGAATTCACCGTTCCTGATGCGTTCTTTTAAACTTTCGACAATGGCTTTCGTGGCTGTAACCCGAAGAAGGGGAATAGACATAAATCCTCCTGAAGAAACGTATATCTTATATAACCATGTTACTTATATTACTCATCTGATGAGTTGTCAATATAGAATTCTTTTGCCAATCACTTAAGGTTCTTGCAAGAGTCCATTTTGAGTCAAATCAGATACTTTCGAGAACCGTCATGTTGAGAAAGTCATTAATAAAACCTTTTAAAGTGATACAACTAAACATTTTTGATTTTGCGTGTGTTTTGGTGATTTAAATTTGAGAAAATTTAGTCTGTTTTGATATTTACATAGTCCTCCCGGAATATTCAAACTGACGGGCCACTCTTTATCATAGCTGTTAATGAAGTATTTATGGAAGCCTTTATTGTCAGGACACCTGAAGCGTTATCATATAAGTCTTTATCTATAGTACATCTATTTGCCTCGATCCTGTATGAGACAAAGTTCCTGCCGTGCAAGATGAAAGAAACATCTCTTTTTCGAGGCTGGCCGGAAAAGGCCCCAGTGGCAGGATCAACTGTTATTTCAATACCGGAATCCGGGTAATTACTGAAAGTGAATTTCTGTGTGGATGATTCGCCCTGCTGATAGGAAAGAGTGGAGAAGTCGTCTTCATATAATACGGCAGCACCGTCAAACGGAGGGAAGATGTGGACTTCGATTTCATCGAACCTGTGGCTATCAGGAATGAATTGAAGGATTTTACCCAGGATTACTGGTTTGCCGCCCCTTATAAAAAGCGGCAGGTGTCCGTCATCCACAGGCACATCGAACCATCCCGGCCCTTCGAACCTTTTCTCATTCCACCATGAGTACCAGGGTCCTTTCGGGAAATAGACCTTGATTGATTTTACCCCGGGTTCAAGCACGGGGGCCAACATCAGCGCATCGCCGATCATCGGTTGTTGCCAGACGGGTCTTGAGTGAGGGTCATCGGGGAACTCCAGATAAAGAGGCCTGATAATAGGAATGCCCGTGTCAAAGGCTTCGCGTGCAAGACGGTAATAATACGGCAGCAGCCTCATTTTCAGATTGATATGCCGCCTGAAGTTTTCCTCGCATTCCTTATCAATCCCCCAGGGATTCCTGTTAGGATCATGGGGCGAGGAAAAATATCTCGACAAGGGGCTGAAAATTGACCACTGGGAATAGCGGCGGTGAAGTTCGGCTGACGGAGATTTGTAGAGCGAAAGCACATCTGCACCCCAATACGCATAGCCCAGCAGGCTCATGTTGAGTCCGCATCTCATGGTTGCAGCGATATGTTTGAATTCCGGTGTCTGGTCGCCCAAAAATATTCCGGGAAAGCGCTGGGTGCCTGCCCAGTTTGTCCTGGAAAAGACAAGGGCCCTTTTATCTCCATGGTATTCCTGGCATCTTTCGAAAAGCGCCTTCGTATAATAGAAACAGTAGATGTTATGATATTCCTCGTCATCAAGCCCGATTGATGATCTGGAGCCCTTCGGGAGATATTCCGCACCGTCGTTCTTGAAGAAATAAACGCCCTGATCGAGAAGCGGCTTCTGCTTGTCAAACCACCAGTCGCATGCTTTCTCATTTGTGAAGTCGACAGCGCCACCCCTGCCCAGCCACCATGTGACATTGTCGTGGGCGAAGTAGCCTTTTCTTATGCCCTCATTGAAATTGTCCATTGCATAGTCTTTTGACAGCAAAGGGACACCATCCGGGGCGTTTTTGACATAAAGCCTTACAAGAAATTTATATAAAGGATACGTATCCCTGTTTATATATGGCGTATAGATAAGGCCTGTCTTTATCCCTGTTTCTTTCATCTGAGAGAGCATCTTTACCGGATCGGGGAAAATGGACCTGCGCCACTTGAAATCGGAAAAGGCCTGCTGCCAGTGATAATCAAAGATGACTGCATCCAGCGGGATCTGCTTTTCTCTGTGCTTTCGTATGCGGGTCAGGGTTTCATTCTGGTTTTCGACAGGGTAGGCGGTATTCCACAGGCCGAAGGCCCAGAGAGGCAAAAGGGGCGGCCTGCCTGTGAGAGTTGTATAATTTGTAATTATCTCCTTGAAGTCAGTCCCGGCTATTACGAAAAAATCAAGACTTCCGCCTGAAAACCTGACTGACAGCTTTCCCACGGGTTTGTTGATTTTAACTTTTGCCCTGTGTGCATTCAAGATGAATATCATATAGCCGCGGTCGCTCAAAAAGCATGGGAACGCCGAATATGTCTGCTTATGCTGCAGGAAGGCCGGTGATTCGAGGTTGTGAATGGTAAACACACCACTTTTTCTTCTGAATGCGTTAAACCATTCACCGAAACCGTAAAAGCCTTCGTCTTCACAGGTGTCGATTTCAAACGAATGCCGGACAGGGTCGGCATGAATCTTAAGGGTTTTATCTCTAAAACTTATTATAACCTGTCCTTTGTTTCCATCATATGAGATTCCCGAAAAGCATGTCGAAGAAATGTTTTCGTGATATTCATGAGGGATAAGCACATCCCTGACGAATCGCGCTTCACTAGAATCGTCATCTGAAAGAGTTATCCTGACAATATTTTTTCCGGTAAAAAGAATCCTTGAATCAGAAGAAATATTTTTTCGGATAATATTATTTAAAAAACCAAGTTGATTTTTCATTCCAAGACAGCTCCCCTTGCCGCGGAACCAACCAGCTTTACATATCTCTGCATATAACCCTGCGGGATATGTTTTGATAAGGGTTTAAAGCCTGCAAGCCTTGACTCAAGTTCCTTTTCCGTCAGATTAACGGTGAGTTTCCTGTTCGGAATGTCGATTGTTATTTCATCTCCGTTATTTATTACGGCAATTGGACCGCCTGAAAAGGCCTCAGGTGATACATGACCTATGCATGGACCGGATGTCGCACCGGAAAACCGGCCATCTGTTATCAGTGCTACACGTTTGAACCCGGCCAGATCCAACCCCATTGTCATAGCAAGTGTCTCAGCCATTCCCGGTCCGCCTTTAGGTCCCTCGTACCTGATAACGACAACTTCGCCCTCCGTGATATTCTTTTCTCGGATAGCCTTGAGTGCGTCGGCTTCTGAATCAAATATATGAGCGGGTCCGGTAAAAACCAGCATGTCATTTGCGACTGCAGACTGCTTGACTATAGCCCCGTCGGGTGCAAGATTTCCGAACAGTGCTACTGTTCCCCCTTCAGTAAGATATGGGGAGTCTTTGCTTCTTATTACTGATGAATCCTTAATAGCTGCAAAGGAGGTAATTTCTCCCATCGTGTATCCGGAAACCGTTATGCAGTCCAGGTGCAAATCATCGGCTAGCACTTTCATTACACCCGGAATGCCTCCTGCGGTAAACAGGTCGATAATTCCATGCGGGCCGTTAGGTGAAATGCTCAATAAGGTAGGTATTTTCCTGTTGAAATCATTAAATTTTGAAATGGGAAATTCGACGCCCAGCTCATTTGCGATTGCCGGAAGGTGAAGGGCCGAATTGGTTGAGCCTCCTATTGCAAGGTCTACTATCAGGGCGTTTTCAATGGACTTTTCCGTAAGTATTTTTCTTGCGGTCAGGCCCTCTTCAACCATCGCCACTATCCGCTTTCCTGAATTCCTTGCCGCAAGGAGCTTTCCTGAATGCCAGGCCGGAATGCTGGCCGTACCCGGCAGGGTAAGTCCAAAGGCCTCTGCAAGGGATTGCATCGTGTTTGCAGTTCCCATCAGTTCACAGGAGCCGCATGTCACTGCAGTTGCGCAGGAAAGTTTATCGAGAAGGTCATCATAAGTCTTGTGGTCTATGCTGCCCTCGTAGGTGTGCTTCAGCCTGATTTCCCAGGCATTCGGCCCTCCGGTTATAAAGATGGAAGGCAGGTCAAGCCTGGCTGCAGCCATTATCATTCCCGGGATTATCTTGTCGCAGCCTGCAATAAAGATTATCCCATCATACCGCATGCTTCTTACATGGGTTTCTATAATGTCTGCAATCAGGTCGCGCTGTGCCAGAACAAATCGCATGCCTTCATGACCTTCGGTAATGCCGTCGCATGGCGCAGGGACATTGAACTCAAAAGGAACCCCGCCGGCTGCATGAACCCCTTCTTTGGCCCGCTGCGCGAGGAGCGACAAATGCATATGTCCCGGATTAATATCGGTTGCAGAAGATGCTATTGCTATCAGGGGCTTTTCTTTAAGCTCCTCCATATCGCATCCAGTACCCTGAAAAATGTGCTTACGGACCAGGCTTATAGGAAAATCAGCATCATCGAAAATAGGCATACTCTGTGGCTTTTTCATTAATTCCTCCAAACAGTGGATTAAGTACTTATTTTTAAGCAATATGTCAGATTTAAAAGTTGTCAAGATTTACTTCAATCAAGCATGGATTTGACTGGCATCTATTAAACGGTTAAAGTCCTGCCTCTGATAGAAAAAGTCGACATCAAGAGGGGAACACAAGTCTGACAAAGGGAACACGCAAGTATTGACGTATCAATAATATTATGGCATGAGGCTATCACTTCTAAAAAACCAAAGGAAATTAAGCCATGGCAAGAGTTACAGTAGAAGATTGTCTCGAAAAATTGAACGACCGCTTTTCACTTGCAATAGCGGCATCCAAAAGAACAAAACAGTTGATAAAGGGTGCTGATCCGTTATGCAAAAGGAAAGAGAACAAACAGGTAGTTACTTCCCTCAGAGAGATAGCTGAGGGGAGGATCGGTATTGTAAGGAAAGGATGACAAAAAGAGATTACTACGAGATCCTTGGCGTTCCCAGGTCTGCCTCCTCTGAAGAAATCAAAAAGGTATACCGGCAGTTAGCTCTGAAATACCACCCTGACAGGAATCCGGGTGACAAGGATGCGGAAGAACGCTTCAAGGAAGCTGCTGAGGCATATGAAGTGCTTCATGATTCCGAAAAGAGGCACATTTATGACCAGTATGGCCATGACGGCCTGACCGGGGCAGGATTCCGGGGATTCAATAACTTTGAAGAGATTTTCGGAAGCTTCTCGGATCTTTTCGGTGAGATGTTCGGTTTCGGGTCATCGAGAAGAGGCGGAGGAAGAAGACCGACAAGAGGCTCAGATCTGAAAAAACACGTCATCATATCTTTAAATGAAGCAGATAAAGGGACCGAACTCGAACTTGAAATACCAAAAAATGAACCATGCGATGTCTGTGAAGGAAGCGGAGCAGAACCCGGCAGCAAGGCTCAGATATGCACCGCATGCCAGGGCAAAGGCCAGGTCTACCGTTCTCAGGGTTTCTTTACCATAAGCTCTACCTGCCCCAAATGTCGGGGTGAAGGCAAAATCATATCAAAACCATGCAAACCGTGCAGGGGTACGGGTATTGTTTCGAGGATAAAAAAGCTCAAGGTGAAGATTCCGCCGGGTGTCGATAACGGCTCAACAATGCGGGTGTCCGGTGAAGGCGATATTGGAGAATATGGGGGTCCACCGGGAGACCTTTATGTGATTATTGAAGTAAAAGCCCATGATCTATTTGCCAGAGAAGGTGACGATCTTTATTTCGAACTGCCTGTTTCATTCACTCATGCGGCTCTCGGCTACACCATGAAAGTGCCTACTCTTGACGGGGAGCATGAGATTGAAATCAAAGCAGGAACACAACCAGGTGATGTGTTAACCATAAAGGGAAAAGGGATAAAACATCTGCGCGGTTCCGGTTCGGGTGACCTTAAAATAATAATCAAAGTCGTTATTCCTCACAAATTAACAAAGGATCAGGCAGAACTTCTCAGACAGTTTGCAGCGACAATGAATGATGATATCGGCGAGCCGGGCAAAGGAAAGAAAAAATTCTCTCTGTTTGGTTAAGTGTTTTGTAAATATCTTTTCTTGACTGACAGCGCGAGGAAACCTAAATTCTGACAATGGAGAATCTGATATTATTTATCGTGAGGCTTATTCCGAGAGATATCGGATTGTCATTCTTCAGAATCCTTGGCCTTATCCTCTTTTATCTGATGCCAAACCGCAGAAGGATAGCTTTAACAAATCTTGAAATCTGTCTCGGCAGAGAGAAGAACACAGAGGAAAGGAAAAGGATAGCAAAAGAAAGCTTCAAGAATTCCATTGCAATCGGGTTTGATTTTCTGAAGGTATTGCAGTTGCCCCCTGAAGAGCAGTCAAAACTGGTGAAAGTATCTGGCGAGGAAAACCTGATCGATGCCCTTGAGATGAAAAAGGGTATCTTTGCCGTAAGCGCTCACCTAGGGAATTTCCCTCTCATGCTTACCTTCATGTCAAAAAGGGGCTTGAAGGTAAATGTCGTGACAAGGCAGATCAAGGCGAAATGGGCTGACAGGCTGTATACAGGAATGCTTAACCGTTTTGGAACGGGTACTATCACTAAAGACAGGGTCGCGCTGGGCATCATAAAGGCATTAAAAAATAAAGAGATCATCGGATATGTTCTGGATCAGAACATGCAGACGGATACCGGGATATTTGTGGATTTCTTCGGCAGAAAGGCCTCCACTATAAGAGGGCTTGCCACATTTACAAACAAATACGGCAGTCCGATCCTTCCAGCATATGTCGTAAGTTCTCCAGAAGGTCACAGGATATTTATTGATAAACCCTATATATTTGATTCTTCACAGGAGAATGAACTCGAGCTTACACAGCGCTTCACTTCTCTAATCGAGAGCTGGATAAGAAAATATCCCGAACAGTGGATATGGTATCACCGTAGATTTAAAACGAGGCCGGCAGGAGAGGATCGTATCTATCCGAGAAAATTGAGTCTGACAAAACGCTACAGGAGATGGAAAAGGCAGAGGCATATAAATGACTGAAAAGGGCAGGATACCCGAAGGATTCAAAAGAGAGCTTGAATCGCGGTTCGAAGGGTATTCCTGGGAAATAATCAAATCCTCATCAAAACGTAGTGTTTATCACCTCCTCAGAGGCGGGCATCCGGGAGTTTATCTAAAGGTTTACCACCCGAAAGGTTTATTTCAGAAAATAAATAATCTCATTTCCCCAAGAACAAAAAGAGAGGCGGATATGCTGGAAAAGCTTGCTGCTTCAGGAATATCTGCAGCAGAGGTGCTGGCTCATTTCCGTTCCGGTGTATATTCGGCCATTGCTGTCAGGGAAGTCGAAAACATCCGGCTTCTGAGCTGTTTCGAAAGAGATTTTCAGGAGAGGATCCTATTTTCAGTTACAAAGGATTTTCTTGAACGCGGTTTTGTACATTTTGATCTCCATCCGGGCAACATATTGATTGATAAAAGCAATAATTACGTACTGATTGACTGTTATGAGGTTCAGAAAAAAAATAGTATCGGTATTTCAAACTGGATCAGTTCGTTTGCTTCGGCGGCATCTGTATATGGCACAACACTGCCTGAACTGAAAACGCTGATTCCGGAAGAGTTTGAAAGTATGCTGGGTACTGTTTCAGAAATGGCTGGCAGTATCCGTCGTAAAAGGGCAGCAAGGCATATCAGAAGGTCTCTCTCGGAAGGCAGCTTCAGCAGAATTGAAAATAACGGAGATTATAAGGCAATAGTGAGAAGAGATGAAACACTTGATCTGAATCAGATTATAAATCTTCATTGCGAGAATCTCCGGGAAGGTTCAAATCTTCTGAAGGTACAGGAAAAGACGCAGGTTTCGATTTCCGGTACATATTGCGCAAAGTCCTATAAAAGGTCTCCGGCATTTCTTGAACCTTATGCGCAAAGGTCATGGAAAGGTTCGCTTGTCCTTATGTTCAACGGGTTCAGAACGGCTGAACCTGCCGCCTGCATAGTCTTCAGAGATAGATCGAGCATGCTCATCAGCAGGAAGCTCGAGTATCCACAGCTGGACAGGCTTCTTCACAGCGGGGGATTGGCTGGGACTGAACGGAAAAACCTGGCAGCCATGCTCGGCCGGACCGTCGGAATGATGCACATGTCCGGCATCTTTCATGCAGATCTGAAGGCATGCAATATATTCATCGATACAGAAAGGAACGAGGCAGTCTTCATCGATACCGACAGGATTGTTCAGTCAGGACGTGTTGCAAGAGAAAAGAGGTTCAGAAACCTCATGCAGATCGGGCTCAGTATCCCGCGATGTTTTGCGATGGAATCTGGCAGGGACATGATCAATGCATATGCGGCCCGGACCGGCGATGATGCACAATTTCTGATCGGTGAATTGAAAAGACAGATGAAAGGTAAAGAAGTAATTTATACAACGGAAAAAGGGGACAGATTCGAGGTGTTTTAGCTTTCCTTGAGGATGCTGCCAGGGTCTGTTCTGACCTTTTCAAGCTTTGCCTTGAAATCATCCGATGGTTCAACGCCGGCCTTTTTGAGCATGCGTTCCGCTTCCAGTCCAATGTTGCGGGTGTCGCTGAAGAAGCTGTCGGATTTTCTTGAACTCGGATCATAAGAGGCGAGTCTGTCAGATTGAGACCCGTGGTAATTGACCTTTGAGATGATCTTGTTAAGCGCGTCCGAACCGCATGATTCACATTTGAGTCCTGCAGGGGATGAAAATCCCTGAACCAGGACACTCGTTACATGAAGGCAAGATGTGCATTTGTATTCATAAATCGGCATAGGTCTAATAAAAAAGGGCGGGGCGACAGCCCCGCCCTTTTGTTTTAAAATTTGTTCTGATCTCCCTTGACCTCTTCAAACTCGGCATCAACTACGTCATCAGGCTTTCCGCCGCCTGGACCTTCGCTGCCGCCGCTGGCCTGTCCTGCGGCCTCCTTTGCCGACGCATACATCATTTCCGCCAGTTTGTGGGAGGCCTGTGTAAGGGCGTCCATTCTCTGGTTTATAAGATCCGGATTCTCACCCTTGACGGCATCTTTAAGGTCGATAATCGCATTTTCGATCCTGTTCCTTGTCATGCCGTCAACCTTGTCTCCATTATCCTTCATGGTCTTTTCAGTTGCATAGATGAGACTGTCGGCCTTGTTTTTAGCCTCTGCCAGCGCCTGACGATTCTTGTCTTCCTGGGCATGGTCTTCTGCCTCATGGATCATCCGGTTTATGTCTTCTTCCGTCAGACCTGAGGAACTTGTAATCCTGATGGACTGTTCCTTGTTGGTCGCTTTGTCTTTGGCTGACACATGCAGTATTCCGTTCGCATCGATATCGAAGGACACCTCGATCTGCGGTATTCCTCTCGGTGCGGGCGGTATGCCGAGAAGGTCGAATTGACCGAGAAGCTTATTGTCGGTCGCCATCGGACGCTCTCCCTGGAATACCCTTATTGTAACTGCATTCTGGCTGTCTTCCGCAGTGGAGAATATCTGGGATTTCTTTGTCGGAATGGTGGTGTTCCTCTCAATAACCTTTGTGAATACCCCTCCAAGGGTTTCGATGCCGAGTGAAAGCGGTGTGACATCAAGGAGAAGAACATCCTTTACATCACCGCCAAGGACGCCGCCCTGAATAGCCGCACCTACGGCTACGACCTCGTCAGGGTTCACTCCGCGATGAGGTTCTTTGCCGAAGATCTCCTTAACCTTTTCAACTACTTTCGGCATTCTGGTTTGTCCGCCGACGAGAATGACTTCGTCGATCTGTGATGCTGAAAGGCCGGCATCTGCAAGGGCTTTACGGCATGGGCCCTCGAGTTTCTGGATTATATCATCAACCAGGCCTTCGAGTTTTGCCCTGGAAAGCCTCATGTTGAGATGCTTAGGTCCGTTCTGGTCTGCCGTTATGAAAGGCAGGTTGATTTCTGTTTCCATCATGGATGAAAGCTCGTGTTTTGCGCGTTCAGCCGCTTCCTTGAGTCTCTGCAGGGCCATACGGTCCTTGCTGAGATCAACACCCGATTCCTTTTTGAATTCGCTTACAAGATAGTCGATTACATGATTGTCGATGTCTTCGCCGCCGAGATGCGTATCTCCGTTTGTTGCCTTTACCTCGAAAACGCCGTCGCCTATTTCGAGAATCGATATATCGAATGTTCCTCCGCCCAGGTCGAAGACTGCTACCTTTTCTTCCTTCTTTCTGTCCAGGCCATATGCAAGCGCCGCCGCAGTCGGCTCGTTGATTATGCGCTTGACGTTGAACCCGGCAATTTTTCCTGCATCTTTTGTCGCCTGGCGTTGACTGTCGTTGAAATAAGCAGGTACGGTGATTACAACGTCTTCTATTTTTTCACCCAGGTATGCTTCAGCGTCTATTTTTAGTTTTTGAAGCACCATTGCCGAGATTTCAGGTGCCGAATAAGTCCTGCCGTCAACATCGATTGCCGCATCTCCGTTCACCGTATCTACTATTTTGAAAGGCATTATTTTGATGTCACGCTGTACTTCGTTGTCTGTGAATTTTCTTCCAATAAGCCTTTTTATTGCATAAAGGGTGCGTTCGGAATTTGTTACTGCCTGGCGTCTCGCTACCTGGCCCACAAGCCTTTCACCGCTTCCCGTGAAAGCTACTACGGATGGTGTTGTACGTGCCCCTTCAGCATTAGGTATAACTTTGGGGTCGCCGCCTTCCATAATGGCCATGCAAGAATTTGTTGTACCTAAATCAATTCCCAGGATTTTTCCCATGTCTATATTCCTCCTTAGTTAGTAGCTGCTGTATTAACAATCGATACGGAAACTTTTGCAGGTCTCAGTACCCTGTCGTAAAGCATGAACCCTTTTTCAAACTCATCGATCACTATGTCAGGCTCGTTTATATCATCATCGACCCTTTGCATCATAGCCTCATGATAATTCGGATTAAAGGGCGTGCCTTTCTCAGAATCTATAGGTTCAACATGATTACGTTTCAAGGTCTCAATAAAAAGTTTTTCAACCATTACAAGACCCTCTATGAAATTCGAATCGTCCGGATGCAGCTCTTTTGCCACCTGCACGGATTTATTGATAGAGTCATAGACTCTTAACATGTCCCTCAAAAGGTCTTCATTGCCGTATTTGATGATGTTTTCCCTGTCCCTTTTGAGCCTCTTCTTCATGTTCTCCATCTCGGCCAGTGCCCTTAAATACTTATCCTTCATTTCATCAAGCTGACCGACAAGGTTTTGAATATCATTGTCCAGTTCTTCCATTGCCGGGCTTTCAGCAGGGGTTTCTTCAGGTGTATCAAAGTAGCCGGTCAATTCTTCTGTTACATTCTTTTTCTTTGTGCTGCTCATTTTTAAATCTCCTCGATCATGGTACTCAGTAGTTTGGCCATATATTCGACCAGGGGTATTACCCTTTTATAGTTCATCCTCATGGGACCTATAACTCCGAGGGAACCCGCAGGGGTGTCTCCGTGAAAGTAACCGCTGGCAACCATGGACAAGTCGTTCATCCCTATGTTGCCGATTTCCTCACCTATAAATATTTTTACACCTGTTCCTTCAAATACCTGATTCAGTATGCTGAGCATACGTCCTTTATCTTCGAATGCCCTTACGATTTCTCTGAGCTTTTCTATGTCAGAGAGCTCGGGGCAGTTGAAGACAATTTCCTTGCCTTCAATAACCATATCCTGGGCATCTTCAACGTTATCAAGAGCCATCATCCCCATGTGCACGGCCTCTTTTACCAGATTGTCGAACCTTGCTTTTTCGCTTTTCATTTCTTTGGAGAGGGATTCTCTCATTTTTTCGATACTTAACCCGGAATATTTCTGATTCAGGAAGTTGCTGTATTTCGTAAGATCGTCCTGATTGATATCATCGCTTTGTACAACATGATTATAAACAAGACCGGATTTGCTGATCAATATTACCAGTATCCTGTTTGTCCCGAGTTTTACGAATTCTATTCTTTTGAAGGTGAATGTGCTGATTTTCGGCAGGATAACTACGGAAGCATTGCCCGATATTTCCGATAAAAGCAGGCTTGCCTCACGTAGAGTCTCTTTAAGGCCTCCGGTGTTTTTGTTCATTTGTCTGGAAATTATTGATTTTTCTTCCTTCGGCAGCGCCTTCATCTTGATTATTTCATTTAAATAATAATGAATGCCCTCTTTTGTGGGGATTCTGCCCGCACTGACATGCGGTTGCAAAAGAAAACCGAGCTCTTCAAGGTCGGACATTATATTTCTGATAGTAGCCGGAGACAGGTCCAGATCGTATCTGCGGGAGACCGAACGTGATCCTACCGGTTCACCGGTACTGATGAACTCCTGCATGATAAACCCGAAAATCTGCTTCTCCCGCTGGTTGATCACTATTCCCATAATTTTTAGCACTCGCTTATCTTATCTGCTAACAATCCTTCTATAGAAACTCATTGCCTTTATGTCAATACCCTGGTATTTCGAGTAAGCCATGTTTGACTTTTCGGCATTACGCACATCAATAGTAAATCTTATTAAAGACTCCGATTAAATCTGGACAAAAGCCTCTGATGTGTTATTGATTTCCTAACCATAATGAGCATGTAAAAGGGACACTGATGAAGGATAAGGTTGAGGCTATACTGAACGAGGTTCTAAAAAATATCTTAAATGAAGGCGATGTAACATTACCGGAGACTTTCAAACCAGGCGTCAGTATACCTGCTGATAAACAATTTGGCGATTATGCCACCAATGCGGCCATGATACTTGCAAAGCCGATGAAAAAAAATCCGCGCGAGTTGGCAGCATTGATCTCGAGTACAATCCTAAGCAGTTCTGACTTATTTTCAAAGGTAGAAGTTGCAGGTCCCGGTTTTATAAACTTCTTTATCAAGGTTGATGCATGGGGAGGGATTCTTGAAGAAACAAGCACGCGGAAGGCTCAGTTCGGAAGGAGCAATTTCGGTTCAAACAAGAAGGTTCAGATCGAGTTTGTCAGTGCGAACCCTACAGGTCCCCTTCATGTAGGACACGGAAGAGGGGCTGCTGTCGGCGATACCCTTGCAAGGATACTTGATGCGGCAGGGTTCGATGTTAAGCGCGAGTACTATATCAATGATACAGGCAACCAGATGAATATGCTCGGCTTGTCTGTTTTTTCTCGTTACAGGGAATTGCTGGGAAAGGATTCGGATTTTCCTGAAAACGGGTACAAGGGCGATTATATAAAAGAGACTGCATCAGAGATTCTCAGGATTCATGGGAAAAGCCTGCTTGATCTGCCCGAGAAAGATGCCGTGGCAATATGCCGGGACTATGCAGGAAAAAATATTCTTGAAGGCATAAACAGGGATCTCAGGGAATTCAATATCAGTTTTGATGTATGGTTCAGCGAGTCGGAATTATACAAAGACGATATGGTCGGGAAAACCCTTGAAGCAATGAAGGAAAAAGGGCTTACGTTTGAAGAAGACAATGCCCTGTGGTTCAGAAGCACTCAATTCGGGGATGAGAAGGACAGGGTTTTGAGAAAATCTGATGGTGCCCTTACATATTTTGCACCTGATATCGCTTATCATAAAAACAAGCTTGAGCGTGGTTTTGAAAAGATAATTGATATATGGGGTGCCGACCATCACGGTTATGTACCCAGAATGTCGGCTGCCATGAAAGCCCTTGGCGCAGAAGACGACTGTTTCCATGCCCTGCTTATACAGCTTGTTTCCCTGGTAAGGTCGGGAGTGCCGGTCCAGATGTCTACGCGTTCAGGAGAGTTCGTTACATTAAAGGAAGTCGTTGATGAAGTGGGCAGGGATGCCGCGAGGTTCTTTTTTATGATGAGGCGGTGTGACAGTCAGCTGGTGTTTGACCTTGAACTGGCAAAGAAAAAAGGCGAGGAAAATCCGGTCTTCTATGTTCAATATGCACATGCCAGGATATGTTCTATAATAAGAAAAGCCGCACTGTCAGAGCAAAAACCGGAAACAGGATTAAAATATTTAAAGAAACTTATAACGGATGACGAGATAGATCTTATGAAGATGATCGCCCAGTATCCGGATACGGTTGTATCAGCCGCCTCTGATCTGGAACCGCATCGTATTGCCTATTATGTCCTTGAACTTGCCACTGCCTTTCACCGCTTTTACAATAAGAACAAGGTTATCGGAGAGGATTATGAAGTCTCTGCTGCGAGGCTTCTTCTTATTGATTGTGTAAGACAGGTCATTGCCAATGGTCTGTCTCTCATGGGTGTTGACGCGCCCGATTCCATGTAACCTTATATGGGAAGAAGAACAAAAGCATCCAGGCATACCAAGACGCTCAAAAAAAATATTTTTCTCTTCTTTCTGTCGATATCAATCCTTGCAGGTACCACATGGCTCTTTTTGAATATTATTGAACTTCCGGGATTGCCCTTTAGAATAGATAAGATAAAACCTGGGGAAGTCATATCAGCAATCAAGGCCAGGCTCGGTAATAAGGAAATTGATGACAGACATATAGCTGAGAACGATATAAACAAAAAAAAGAAAGTTGAAGCAACAGCCGCTGTCGAAAAGGACTATAAATATTCATTCTATGATATCCTTTATCATCAGAAACAAACCAAGTCCTCTGACAGTCATTTTTCGGTCCAGATAGATATATTCAAGTCAAGAAAATTCGCCGAGGATTTTATGAAAGAACTTGAAAGTGACAGGAGGTTAACCTGCAGGATTGTAAAAAAAGGAAGCCATTATTCAGTCCTGTGGGGTGGCTTTCCGTCAAGGGCTACAGCCGAACGCTATAACAGGCAGCTTTCAGGGATGCTGGGCAGGGAATGCCTGGTCGTGGAGATGTAGGCTGTAATCCCGGGCCTGGTAAAAGAATTATGAAGTGTATATCAGTCTTTATTTCAGCATGCCCTCCGAATACATTTTTCTGAGCTCTTTTTTGTTGAACTTGCCCACGCTTGTCTTCGGGATCATTGACATAAAAACGAATTTCTCCGGTATCCACCAGTCCGCAACGCTGCCTTTGAGAAAATCTTTTAATTCATCTTCCGATATGGTTTCACCGGGGACTGGAACAATGCATCCCATAGGCCTTTCCTGCCACTTCTGGTGGGGTATGCCGATGACAGTTGCCTCAAGGACTTTCGGATGCGCCATGATTGCATTTTCCAGGTCAACCGAGGATATCCATTCGCCGCCGCTCTTTATCAGGTCGCCTTTCCTGTCAACGAGCCTTACATAGCCTTCCTCGTCCATTGTCGCGATATCGCCGGTTTTAAGCCATCCGTCAGAGAATAGTCTTGTTGATGATGCATCATCCCTGTAATATTCCTTTGCAATCCATGGGCCGCGGAACCATATTTCACCCCATTCTTTGCCATCCATTCTGATATCTTTACCATCATCGTTGACTATACGCATTTCAACACCGGGTGCAGGTATGCCTGCGCTTGCACGGATGTCATAGATCTTATCCATCGGCCAGTCGGCCATATAGCTCTTGGGCAATGCCGCTGTCGCCATCGGGTATGTTTCCGTCATTCCATAGGCCTGACGTACCGGGAAGCCGTATTTTTCATTAAGACTCTTCATTAAGGAGATCGGGCAGGCGGAGCCTCCGCTGAAAATTCCTTTCAATGATGAAAAGTCGTGCGATCCTCCTTTTTCAAGGTAATCATGCAGCATCATCCAGATTGTCGGGACGCCGGCAGTGAAAGTCACTTTTTCGTCGGCAATCACCCTGCACAGCTTTTCCATATTAAGGACCTCTCTACCGGGCAACACCTGTTTGCAGCCAAGGGCCACTGCCCCGAAAGGCGCTCCCCATGCGTTTGCATGAAACATCGGTACGATATGGATTACGCAGTCACCCTCGCCAACGCCCAGAGTGACGCCGATTCCGTATGTATGGAGCACTATGCCCCTATGACTGTATACAACCCCTTTGGGTGTTCCCGTTGTAGCGGATGTGTAGCATATCAGGGCTGGGTCGAACTCGCTCATATCAATCGGCCAGTCATAGTTCTCGGGAAATTCTTTAATCATATCATCATAAAGAAGGACGTTCGGCAGTGTTGTTTGAGGCATCTTGCCGGATTGTGAGAGTATTACATAATGTTCGACTGTTTTGAGCTGATCTGCAATCGGTTCGATAAGAAAGACAAGGTCTTCTTCGATAAACAGAATCTTGTCCTCTGCATGGTTGATGATATAAACCATGTGCTCATGAGGCAGTCTGATATTGACTGTATGCAGCACGCCTCCCATGCACGGTACTCCGAAATAAAGCTCCAGATGTCTTTGATTGTTCAATGCAAAACTTGCAACCCGTTCTCCACGCTTTATTCCGAGGTTATCAAGTGCATGTGCAAGCTGGCATGTGCGCCTGTAATAGTCTGCATAAGTATACCGGTGAATTTCATTGGGATAGACTGAGACGATCTCTTTTTTAGGAAAAAACTTGGCGGTCCTTATCAGGAAAGTCCTTAAAAGAAGCTGGTAATCCATCATTTTCCACCTCCAGGATTTATGTAATATTATATGACAAGCTTACTTGATAAAGACATAATTGCAATTTCAGATAAGTCAATATCGTATTGCAATGTGACACCATTCAAAAGCCTTAAAAATGCTGATGAATGCTGTAAAAAATGAAAGGTAAAAAATATTTCAAGACTTGATTTAAGAATATTCACTGGTATTATTTACGAATCACTTTGAATGCCGGATTTCTTATAGAATATTACACCATAAGGCTAATCAGGTGCTGTTCTATTTGTGCACCTGTTAGAGCGGAGCTATATAAATAGTAAGGAGATAATATGCAGTTTATTGACCTGAAGAAACAGCAGGAAAGGATAAGGGAAAAAATTGAATCCGGTATTAGAAGGGTTCTGGATAGCGGCCAGTATATAATGGGGGCTGAAATCAAGGAGCTTGAAAAGAAACTGTCAGAATATGTCGGCGCAAAAAATGCAATCGGATGCGCTTCCGGGACCGATGCCCTCTTGATGGCGCTTATGGCTTATGAAGTAGGCCCAGGTGATGCTGTCTTTACAACGCCATTTACCTTTGTAGCGACTGCCGAAGTCATTTCGCTTCTCGGTGCTACGCCGGTTTTTGTTGATATTGAACCGGATACTTTCAATATCGATCCTCAAAAACTTGAACAGGCGATTCTTGCGGTTGAGGACGGCGGCAGTAAGGAATATCCCCTTCCCATTGGGGCCGATGGACTGGTACCGAAAGGGATAATTCCTGTTGACCTTTTCGGGCAGACTGCAGATTACGCAAGGATCAATGATATAGCAGAAAGACACGGGCTTTTTGTGATCGAAGATGCCTGTCAATCATTCGGTGCTGAATACAAAGGTAAAAAAGCATGCTCCCTTGCCGATATTGCCTGTACATCTTTCTTTCCTGCAAAGCCTCTTGGCTGCTATGGAGATGGGGGCATGGTTTTCACTGATGATGATGAGCTTGCGAAAAAAATGATTTCAATAAGGGTTCATGGTTCGGGCTCGGACAAGTATGACAATATCCGACTTGGAATCAATGGCAGGCTTGATACGATTCAGGCGGCCATACTACTTGCTAAGTTTGAAATATTTCCAGAAGAAATAGAGTTGAGGCAGGAAGTTGCAGAGAGGTATTCAAGGCTTTTAAAGGGTAAAGTAACAGTTCCCTTTGTTGAAAAAGGTTGTAAAAGTGCATGGGCGCAGTATTCAATTCTTTGCGAAAACCGTGATGGAGTAATCGACAAGCTTAAGTCATCAGGCATCCCGACAGCCATATACTATCCGATACCTCTTCATCTTCAGGGCGCCTACAGGTATCTTGGCTACCAGAAAGGGGCGTTTCACGTTTCTGAAGAAATTGCGGGAAAAATCTTCAGTATTCCGATGCATCCATATCTTACAGAGGAAGAACAGGAAAATATTGCGAGTTTTTTGAGTGAGGCGTAAGGAGTGAGGAGTGAAGAGAGTTCATTGCGATCTTAAAGTTTGGCAGGAATCGATGGAGCTTTTAAAAAAATATGTATGAATTTTCGTATAATATTCAAGTTGAGGAGACTTACGGTTTGAAAATCCAGAGATCATTTCTGAGCAGATTGAAAAAAGTTTCTGGCCTCCTCGGTGGCTTAATTAACTCTATAAGAGAAAGGAATATACAATGACTCCTCACTCCTCACGCCTCACTCCTCACATAGCAATCACAGGTGCAGGATACTGGGGGAAAAACCTTGTAAGGAATTACATGGAATTAGGGGTATTGAAAACTGTCTGTGACACCAGTGTTCAAAATCTTACAGAGCTTGAAAAACAGTATCAGGGTCTCAGTCTCACGAGCAGTTTCAGTGAAGTTCTTGATGATAAAGATATAAAAGGTGTAGTGATTTCAGCACCTGCGGCGATGCATTTCTCTCTTGCAAGAGAGGCGCTTCTTTCTGGAAAGGATGTATTTGTTGAGAAACCGCTTTCCCTTGACCTGAGAGATGCAGAAGAACTTAGAGACATTGCCCTTAAAAAATCAAGAATCCTTATGGTAGGCCACCTGCTTCAGTACCATCCTTGTTTTATCAGACTCAAGGGGATGATCAGGGATGGACTGCTAGGACGCATTGACTATGTTTATTCAACAAGACTTAACTTTGGTAAAATCAGACGGGAGGAGGATATTTTGTGGAGTTTCGCCCCTCACGACATCTCAATGATCCTTTCGCTTGCCAATGAAACGCCTGAAGCTGTGATAGCAACCGGCGGCTATTATCTTCATAAAAAAATTGCTGATGTAACTACAACACACCTTGAATTTTCATCAGGGTTAAGGGCGCATGTTTTTGTTTCATGGCTACATCCTTTCAAAGAGCAGAAACTCGTAGTTGTCGGCGAAAAAGGCATGGCGGTATTTAATGACACATTAACCTGGGCGGATAAGCTCCTGCTGTATCCTCATAATGTAAAATGGGAAAACGGCATTCCCGTACCGGATAAAAAAGATGCGATCAGGATTGAAGTGGAAAATGAGGAACCGCTCAAAAAAGAATGCGAGCATTTCATATCATGCATTGAGACCAGGAATGAACCGTTAACCGACGGCAACGAAGGAATTGATGTTTTAAGGATTCTGAAGGCGGGGCAGCTTTCACTTGATAATGCCAGCCAGAAAATATTCATCTCTGATCTTAGCCGGAAAGAGAAAACTTATTTTGTGCACAATTCTAGCTATATAGATGATGGTGTCGAAATTGGCGAGGGTTCAAAGATCTGGCATTTCAGCCACATACTTAAAGGAACGAAGATAGGGAAAGAATGCAATATAGGCCAGAACGTGGTTATAGGTCCGGATTCCACGATAGGTAACGGGTGCAAGATTCAGAACAATGTATCGATCTATAAAGGTGTCATGCTGGAGGACGATGTCTTCTGCGGTCCTTCAATGGTCTTCACAAATGTCTATAATCCCAGGGCACACATTTCAAAGATGAATGAAATGAGGCCGACTCTCTTAAAAAAAGGTGTGACAATTGGAGCGAATGCAACGATAGTATGCGGCCACACGATCGGCGAATACGCATTTATAGGTGCAGGAGCAGTTGTCACAAGGGGTGCCTCCGCACATGCTCTTATGGTAGGTAACCCTGCAAAACAGATCGGCTGGATGTGCCAGTGCGGTGAAAAACTGGATGATGACCTGATTTGCAGCCATTGCGGGAAAGCATATACGAATACTCAATCAGAAGGGCTAGCATTAAAGAAATAAATTTTTTTGCTTTGTTACCTGGTTTATAATTTATAATAAATTAATTATCGATTCTTTTTAAGAAATTTGTAGTTGCGATTTCCAGTTTTCAATGGTTAGATGAAAGCAGATTGATTCCATTTAAATTGCGATCAGTTAATTTGATTAATTGTATATTCAACAGGGAGGATGTTATGGATTGGCTGCTGACTGTTGAACTGGAAGAGTCAATAGTGGAGAAAATTGACAGGACTGCAAAAAGATTGGGAAAAACGAGAATAGAGATAGCGAATGTGATAGTGGGTCATATCCTTGAAAATCTCATGGCTGAAAAACAGAATAAAGAATATGACATGAAGATGAATCTGTTTGATGCATTAAAAAAGAATAATCCAAAATAGTCAGGATTAGTTTCTCTGATGTCCCTACATTGGAATAATAATTCGAAACTGCACATTCCTCTGAACGAGCTCTTTAGACTCTCTGAAATATCTCAAATAATCTGCCTGATAAAAGATTAACAAGAAATTTATATTATGGCATGATTAATTTCAAGCAAACGGAAGATCATGGTATATTTAAAAAAGTATGCCAATTAATAAATATGGAGGATTAAATGGAATCCAGCAAAGGCAAGACAAATAATACAGAAGAAAGATTTGAAGAAAAAGAAATTGACTTCATGAAGATTTTTCTCATGATCAAAAGGCATAAATGGCTAATTATATCAATTATTGGTGCGTGTATTTTAATTGGGTGTGTTTTAATTTTAATAAGTGCGCACAGTGTATCCGAGTGCAAGGTTGCCTTGACCTTTTCCGGTATCGACAAGCATGAGTATCCGAACGGCAAAAAATTTGAGATGAGTGATCTGATACCATCAGATGCAGCCATTAAGGCGGCCAATGTTATTCAGAACCCCAAGAAGAGGAAAATTTTCGAAAAAAATCCCAAATCATTTCTTTTTGTGGACCCTTTCATTCCGGTTGAGGTTCAGGAAAAGATAATCGAGATAAAAAAAGTCAAAAAGGAAACTATGCATTACCTGCCTAATCAGTACTATATCAGATTCGTTCAGAAACTTGGCGGCCCCATCAGCGGAAGAGAGAGAAAGCAGATACTCTATAGTCTTGTGCAATCTTACGAACAGGGATTCTATGAAGATTTTGTGGGCAGACAGCTTCTGACAATCGAATTGCCTCAGAGTCTCATAAAAAACAGTGATTATATCGATTCATTCGAAGTGCTTAACAACACTGCTGATAACTACAATAAATTCCTGGAAAAAAGGAAAGAGGATGCCGGATACTTTCAATCGACAAAGACAGGAAAATCATTTGTTGACCTTCAAACAGAGTTGAAAAATCTTATGGAAATCGAATTGGTCGGAGTTGATTCTTTGATATACTATTATCATCTGTCAAAGTATAAAGATTTCCTTTTGACAAGAACACAGTACAAGATCAAACGGATGGAACAGGCCAGAGAGAAAAAGATGCTGGAAACCGAGATGGTGAATAACCTTCTCAAGCAGGTCCTGGAAAAGGATAAAAGTGGCACAAATACCACAATGCCTATAGGAACACCTAACACGCAAATCGTTGTTGATGCAGATACGATAGAAAAGCTGAACCAGAAAGAGTATTTGAATCTGCTTATTAAGAGATCTCTCGAATCAGGGGTTGAGTCTCAGAACCTGGGGGTCGATAAAAAATACCTGCAGGAATATATCGAGCTCCTGCAGAAATCACAGGTAAAAGAAACTGATGTAGCCTCGGCGAAGAAATTTGTCGAGAGCAGGCTTGAAGCTATAAGGCTTGAATTAATCCGTATTGCAAAGGGAGCAAATGAACTGAATCAGGAATTCATGAGTACAAAGTATTCGAAAGTGATTATGATAACCGAGGAACCTCATAACCTGAAATCATATGACAGGAGTCCACTTGTGGTTATGGTAGTCTCTATCTTTGCAGGAATTGTTATATCATTTGTCCTGGCATATATCCTCGACCTTATATATGCGGTGAAAAAAAATATCAGTTTGTAGTGCCGGTTAATAATTTCTCGGCACTGGCAAATCAGATAAATGAGCTATAGTTAGCTACAGCTGTATGTTTTGTTGTCTGCTCGAAAACAAATCGGGAAAGGCAGAAAATGCGAAGCCTTTTCAGGCCGAGGCCCAATAGATGTCTTTTAAAAC
Organism: uncultured Bacteriovoracaceae bacterium; assembly: GCA_964400685.1. GTDB lineage: Bacteria > Desulfobacterota > Desulfomonilia > UBA1062 > UBA1062 > DATCTV01. Next base: position 106,040 of record CAYNVT010000001.1, read on the forward strand.
CAGATTGATGAAAATTACCGATGCCCTGAATGGATACCCTGACTGCATCCTGACCGGAGCAGCCTTTTTTGTAAGTATCCTTGCGCTGATACCGGCCTGGGTTAACTATGACATAATCTCAACTGATGGTGTGTATTTTTATATTCCTGTCGCTAAACTGTTTCTAAATGGCAATTTTCATGAAGCTCTATATGGAAAACTCGAACCACTGTTCCCGCTGCCTTTATATGAATTTCTGATTTTTATGACTGCAAAGATTACCGGTTTTTCTCTGGAAACTTCGAGCAGGCTGGTTGCTTCAAGCGCATATGTCTTGGGCTCTATAGGCATTTATAAAATCACAAAAGAGATTGCAAACAACAAAATCGTGGCATTGCTCAGCGTACTTTTCTATTTGTCTAATAGAAAGCTGCTTGAATATTCGGTTGATTGTCTCAAAGAGTCTCTGCTCGTCTGTTTAATATTATGGGCCAACTTTTTAATTATAAAAGGAATTAATTCTACTGGCAGAAAAAGGCTGATTTGCTTTGTCTCGGGCATATTCCTGTTTTTATCAGGGATTATGGTAAGGGGTACCTCACTCATTTTCCTGGCTGCATGGCTTATTATCTGGATTTTCCATAAAAAGGACAATTTTCTGAAAAGGGCATTGGTATTTATTGTGCCGGTTACAGCTGTGATGACACTGATTGTTACGATGCCCGATATTCCGTTATTCCGTAACAGTCTGAACATACCTGACTACATGAACAGGTTTGGCGCCTCATATTCAAACACAGCTGATTTTATGAATGCCGTTACCAATCTGATGAGTGATTTTATGGCAAAGACATATTATCTTATCGGCTTTTTCGGCATTATCGGCATCTATTTTTACAGAACTACTCCATATGCAAAACATCTTGTGATTACTCTATTGATTTTTCTTGGAATATTCCTTGGCATGGGATGGAACAACACAGGCCGGGAATCTGTTAGGTATATAATTGCTCCGATTATATATCTGCTCCCGATTGCTTCATGTGCCGTTTCATCATCAATAGGATCATCATCGAGATTTATGAAGATTCTGGCAATATTAGCCATTATCTCAGCGCCTTTTTTATGGGCAGGAAAGGCTTTTACCCCTCCCGATGCAGACAGGCTGGCAAGGAAAGAGGCCGGAGAGTGGATATTGTCAGAATGTGGTGCAGAAAAGGATATTATTACAAACCGCAGGAGGATAGCCTTTTATGCACAAGGTAATCCGGCAATTATTGATGTTTATCCCGACCTGAATAAAATGGACAAGGCAATCGCCTGGGGAAGAGAAACAAGGAATGTAAAACTAAAAGATGTAATAGATCAGAAGTCACTCAAGAAAGTAGTGGCCGTGGATTATCTCTCAGATGACTTTGCAAAATCATGGGTCAGCATGCTGGATGACCTGGGAATAAAGCCAGATAAAAAATTTCGTAGCATATATGTATATATTCCACAGCCCAATATTGATTAAAGACAAAATATTGATTTAACTGATGCGCCAGTCACATCTCATATTGTCCAATGCCTCTGTCATGTGGGTTACCCAGGCTCTTAAACTGGTTCCTCAGCTGATTTTTGTGCCCTACCTCATCGGAACAGTCGGGGAGGCGGGTTATGGGGCCTATGCCCTGGTCTGGTCACTGCTGATGTCGATCGATCAGCTGGAAAGATCTCTGCAGTCGGGAGTTGTCAAGTACAGTGCGGCCTTTCTGGCTCAAGGCCTGATCAATAATGTTAACAAGGTTGTAAGTTCAAGTTTCGTGTACTCTATAATTCTGGCTGTTATCGCCTGTGCCGGTATCATATTGGCAGGGGAATTCTACAAAGACCCTTCCGGTCAGATAGGTATTGCCCTCATTGTTGTAGGCATCATGGTCCTGTTCATCTTTCCTCTTACACCCTATATTGCTGTGATCCAGTCACGGCAATACTATTATGTGGGTGCCATTGCCGATACCATATCGAAATACATCAGTCTCCTGATCATAATAGCCTGGTTCAGTTTCGTCAATCCATCGGTCGAGGCTTTGATTATCATCATGGCCGTAATGCTGTTTTTATCAAGGCTTGCCCAGGTGCCGATTGCTCATCATTTTGTCCCCGGATTAATTAACCGCCCGCGCTTGTTCGACAGGGAGAGTTTTCATTTGGTCGCATCTTTTGGCGCAGCTACAGTTCTGGCCTCTGTATGTCTGGCGGTTAACTCAACAGGAATCCGCTGGCTGATGGATGCCCTTGTATCCACCAGATTCATTGCCCATCTTGCCATTATGCTCATGCCGGGGATACTGCTTTCTCAGGTAATCGGGGCCATGACAATAACAATAATGCCGGCTGCGAGCGCATATGAAGCTACCGGAAACCAGGGGATGCTGCAGGAACTCCTGGTAAGGGGGATGCGCTACATGACAATTATTGTACTGGCCGGCATTATAGTGGCTGGTCTGCTTATGCAAAATGTATTAAAAGTCTGGGTAGGTCCAGGATATATGTTCCTGGCACCCTATGCCCTGGCTCTGTTTGCAGGAGAGGCTTTCATGCAGAGCTCTTCAATTTCGCATCACATGCTCAAGGGGATCGGGAGATTACGGGCTGTAGTGTTTATCTATTTTATTGGATTGGTAATTGTGCCTGTCGGTCTGATTCTGACTGTATTTAATATATGGCATAATCCATATATTGCCGTAACGGCAGGTCTCATTGCCGGATATCTGGTTTGCGGATGTCTCAATATCTTGTTTTGCACGAAGGCAGTCCATGCTGACATGATGCGCGTATTCATACGTGTTTATATACAGCCTTTTGCCGTTGCAGCGGTTGTCTGTCTTCCTGTCATGGGAATTATAACCTATAGTGATTTTGATGGTCTTATCGCAAGGACCCTTATTTCAGTTATTGCAGTCCTGCTGTTTTTCAGCAGTTGTTATTTCTTTATTGCTACCCCAATTGAACGAAAGCAGGCTGTTGAGATGATTCAAATGATTATAAATAAGATCACCTCATTTAATAAAAAACCGCATTGAGATAAGAACAACAGGAAGATAAATGCAAAAGAGCACAATAAAGTTTGGAAAAAATACGGTTACAAAAACTTCGGCCCCTGATCTGATGCGCATCGAGGTTGAGAAGACACGCCGGGCATTTGAGATAGGCAGAAATTGCGGCCTGTTCCGTGTGCCGGAAGTTTTGGATCATGATGAAGAAGCGGGATCGGCTGTCTTTGAACGTCTCGATGTAAAGCCGGTTTCAAAAACAGTTCCCTGGGGGAAACGTAAAAATCTTGCGAAGATACTAGGCGATTCTCTCGCAATAATTCATAAGGAGTTGAAGCTTCCTGATGACATGCTTGTTCCGCTCCCTGATCAGTTTGCCTTGCCTGATGAAGAGGTCTGTCTCCATGGCGACTTATCGGTCAACAATGTCTGTGTGGGTGCCATCTGGCCACCGGTTGCAATCATCGACTGGCAGATGACGCCTCTTTTCGGGGGGCATGCAACTTGTGGCACGCGATACTTTGACATATTCTGGTTCATAAACAATCTCATAAGCCGCCCCTATACAAGATTTCTGTTCAGCAATCCCGTAGCGCCTGTGGGGACAGCCTTTATAAAATCTTATTTCAGACAGTCGCAGATTTGCTATGACCCTGACAGGATTGTAATGTATGCAAAGCAGTTTTTTGACGTACTCATGCCGCTGATACGGCAGATGATAATCAGGGATTCAAAGGGAAGGGCGCGGTTATTGCTGCCGTATAGCGAGGCCATTCTGAAGGATTTTATAGAATCTCTAAAGACGCTTGAACCTTATAAATAAATAATCTAGTCGAGGTACAGGAACTGTGAAGGTAAAAATAGCATGAATGATGATTATAGAAGCTCTCATCTCTCGCAGGAGAAAGGTATAAGATACCATGACGCATTCTTGAATGACCCATATCGCAGAATGGTCTGGCAATTAGAGCAAGGTATTATTGATAATATATTGTCAACTTTCTTAAGGGGCGCTGAAATTTATCACCTTGATTTTGCATGCGGTACCGGCAGGATATTGTCATATCTCAAGAACCGGACAAAAAAAACGGTGGGGGTTGATTTATCGCCTAGCATGCTTGAAGTGGCCCGGAAGAATAACAGGGAAGTTGAAATCATTGAGGCGGATCTTACGAGAAACGATGTGCTGATGCAAAGAAAGTTCAACCTGATAACCGCCTTTCGATTTTTCCCGAACGCAGAGGATAGTCTCCGCCAGGAAGCCATGAGAATTCTGGCAAGTCATCTTGATGACAACGGCTATCTGGTTTTCAATAATCACAAGAACACAGGCAGCACAAGGAACCGTCTGGCAAGGCTTTTCGGGCATGACGATTTCAAGGGAATGAGCATTGCCGAAGTGAAATCGCTTATTGAAAATAGTGGGCTCACAATCGTAAAGATGTATCATCTATGCACCTTTCCCGCTTCAGACAGGTACATGCTGCTGCCGGTGGCAATCCTGAGATTCATTGAACGGGTTCTGAGTCATATTTCTGTCCTGTGCAATTTCGGGGAAAATCTTGTTTTCGTATGCAGGTGTATTGCGGTCACGTGATGTTATTAGTTCGGTTTTGTCAGAATTATGTCTGCGTCCTGAATCATGAGGGAATACAATGACAACACAAAACTGCATAGCTGATACGGGAAAATATTTTATTAAAGACGGTTCTGGCAGAATAAGTCTTTATGATTATTTCGAAGACGCCGTTAAAGCAGCGGGGAGAGTTTCAAAAGTAAAACTGAATATAACGGCCTTGACGGAATTTCCATCGCACTATGCATTCATAGGCGATAAAACAATAGTCAATAATATCAGCCGTACTCAATGGTTCAGCAAGTTTGATCCTGAACAGGGTATTTTTAAAAATAATTTTGTTTTACGTCACCGGAACCGCGAAGCGGATGAAGCGGAAATTGCCAGAGAATTGCATATTGCTCTTCGTGATGAGGTCTCTGATTACATAAAAGAATCTCGCAAGGTTGGAATACTTCTTTCCGGTGGTATGGACAGCAGGGTTGTCTCCTCTGTTCTGAAAGAGATCCAGAATGAAAGAAAAGACTTTGAAGTATATGCATTTTGCTGGGGAAATCCTGAAACCAGAGATCCTGTTTACGCTAAAAGGATAGCTGAACTGTATAATTGGGATTACCAGAATTTCCCAGTAACGAGTGATACTTTGAAGAAGAATATCGAGGTATGTGCTTATGAGGGTTGTTTTTATGCACCAAAGCATCTTCATGCCATGCCTGATGTTGCAGGAAGAGCAGGCGAACTTGAAATAGAGTGCCTGCTGGCCGGGAGCTATGGCGACAGTATAGGGCGTGCGGAATACAGTGGGGTCAGGGTCGAGAATCTCACTCCGATAAGAAAGCGTTTCAGGAACTGGTTCAGGTTATTCAATAAGGACGTATATGAGGAATGCAGGAAAAGGACAATTTCTGATATCGGTATATACCGTTCTGTTTTGGGTGAATCATCAGAAACGGCATTAAATGAGCTTGATTATCAGCTTCATTATATGCGCAATATGCTGGGCACCTGCATGATGGTGCTGAAAAGGGTCACTGATTTTCATCAGGTATTCACCCGCAACGATGTTGTGTCATTGATGTGGTCTTTTACCAATAAATGCCGGACGAATGAAGTATATAAATACCTGTTGGGAGAGGTCGACCCGAAACTTCTGGACATACCGTGGGCCAGAACCGGGATGAAATACCTGGATAGCAGCACGAAACCAGACGACCTGACGAAATCTTTTCACAGATACTCTGAATGGATTCGAAATGATCTGTTTTCCCATATCAAGGATCTGATCTTTAATGGAGAGATTGAGAAAACCGGAATATTCAATATGGATCAGATTCATTTTATAATGATGCAGAACAGAAAATCTGAAATCTTAAACGGCAGAATTGAAGAGATAATCCTCTGGCTCTCTTCTTTGTCAATTTTTTTAAGGAATAATGACTGGGAAATCGATTGTGATTATCCCTGGCCTCCTGAGCATTCTCTTGCTGGACGCATTGAGACTATCCTGTATCTCTGGCGCCACAGATTGAGAGATTATAAAATCAGAAAAGACCGATGATATCTGATTAATTTATGTATGATCGATAAACTTTTTTTTGTTGTTCTTGTTCTTAATGCAACAGGACTCTTTTCTTTTCTTGCAGAGGAGTTTGAAGTATCAATCGGTATAGTTACAGGTACGCTGCTTGCTCTTAACATCTTGTACCTGTTCATCAAGTTGCGGTACTCGATAGCTGTTTTCCACAGGGCCGGAATCGGAATGCTCAACTGGTTTGTTGTACTGCTTGCCTGGCCTCTGTTTACGATCCTGTACTCACTGTCATTGGAAATAAGGGAAATTGGTCTGCAGGTGTATTACTTCACACTCTTTTCAGGGGCTGCCATATACACAATGGCCAATGGCCTCACCTCGATGCGCCGCCTGCTGGCCGTCAGTCTGGTGATTACCATATTCGGGATGGTGTTGAATCTGGTGGCGCCCCAGTATTTCGAAGCGGTATCTTATATAGCCGGGGCAGAGGTTTTGAAGGAAGGCCGTGTGTGCGGGTTTATCCTGCAGCCGAACCAGCTTGCCCTTAGCCTGGAGTTCATGTTTATCGCCTGGTTCATGCTGTGGGGCCGCAAAAAAATATGGCTTGAGGCGGCAGCTATTCTGATATTGTTGCTTCTGGTGCTGTTGACAGGTTCGAGAACCGGTATGGTAAGTGCAGCAATCATAGTCGTATTTATACTTATGCCTGAACGGAGGGTGGTGAGCAGAAGATATCTCATGAAGCTTGGCACGCTGATGCTCGCACTGGTCGCTGGAATTGTTGCAACGAAATTTTACCTGGCTCAGATAAATTATACGGATGTTCAGGAAGACGACCTGATCAACCGCATGGAGCTGATGCTGAATTTCAAGTTGGACAATGAAGACAATATCAAGAATGTTGGAAGTGTACAGCACAGGATGGATGCCCAGGCTTTTTACTGGTCGCTCTTCAAAGAAAGACCTTTCTTCGGGTATGGTTTCGGTGCTGAAGCCTACTACAAAGAAATCGGCAACATATTTTTGTCTGCTCACAGTGATGCCCTGAAAAATGCCATGGAATACGGTTTCATGTACCCTGCTGCTTTCTCTTTGCTGCTGGTTTTACTTTACAGAAGGAAAAGCCGCAGAGAGATTGAGAGCTTTTTCAAGGTAAATTCGGTAGGACAGTTTGCCTTCATTACTGTCCTGCTGTTTTCTATGGGAAGCATTATGGATACGCGTACTTTTTATGTCATATTGGGGATGTTTTTCGCTGTTGTTTATTGCTCTGAAAGTGTTTTTAGCTATGATAACGATACTCTACAGATTACCAGGATATTATCGAGAAGAGAAATTGCCGGATTTTACAAGAGGAAACCGCGCAAAGATATATTTAAGGCTGATGCCGATTTTGATGATAAAAAAACTTGTGAACGGGAAATAGATCAATGAAGGTTCTTCAAATTCTGCCTGACCTCTCGGCGGGTGGTGCAGAAGGTTTTGTAACTAACCTTGGAGTCAGCCTTTCCAGGTCGGGTTGTGATGTGCGTTTTTTCCTGATGGCCGGAGTTCGAGGGGAAAGAGGCCTGGTATTGTTTTCACGCTTGAAAGATGCCGGGATTGAAGTTGCAGGCGCAAAAGAACACAATGTCCGCTCTCCGATGAACATTCTGCAATTGGCTTATCTGATCCGCTCATGGCAGCCTGATATTGTCCAGGCGAATATGTATCAGACCGAAGTGCTTCTCTGCCTTTCCAGAATGCTTACCTTGGGCAGCAGTTCCTGTTATGTTCGAAGGCTTGCTAATACAGAGCATGTAGGTTCCCGCTCAAAAATAATAGTTCGATTGATGCCCTTATTTTTCAGGAAGACGATTGCCTGTTCACCGGCTGTAGCCGAAGCATATAGAAACTTCATGGGAAAAGACTGTAAAGGCAAGCTGATAACAATTTCCAATGGCGGGCTTTTGCAGGAGGCTACAACAACAATTGAGGAACGGCGCAATGCTAGAGAAAAATATGAGTTGCCTGACCATGCTTTTATTGTTGTTCATATTGGCAAGATGCTTGAAGGTATAAATAAAACAGGTTTAGAAAAAAGCCAAAAAGCTCATGATATTTTAATTAAAGCCTTTGCACGAGCATTTAAAGGGAATTCTGATAATATACTTATTTTAGTAGGGGATGGACCGTTGCGTAAAGAGCTTGAAGCACTTGCAGGGGATCTGGGTATAGCCGAACAAACTCGCTTTTTAGGAAGGCAATCTGAACCATGGCCGGCACTTCAAGCAGCCGATATATTCTGCTTTCCTTCCCGTTACGAAGGTTTGCCGAATGTATTGCCAGAAGCCGCTTCATGCGGATTGCCTGTTTTAGCCTCAGATATTCCAGAGATAAAGAATATATCTCCTGGTGACGCATGGCTGCTTAAACCTGTGAATGATGTAGAATCTTTTGCGGATGGGTTATTATATATGCAAAAAAACATTAAGATTTATAAGCAAAGAGCTGATAATGCAGCGCAAGATTTCAGGAAACGATTTTCAATGCAGATATGCGCAGAGAATTATTTGAATGCATTTAATCAGATATTAAAAAAGTAGAATAACAAGTAGCTTAAGCAAATATGAAAGGTTTAAATGGATAGAATAATATGAGCATTATAGTCGGAATTGATGCATCCAGGAATCGTTCAGGAGGTGCAAAGACACATCTGATAAACCTTCTTACCGAGGGAAAACCGCACAAACATGGAATTCGGGAAGTACATGTATGGTCATACAAATCATTGCTTGATGTTTTACCTGATAATCCATGGCTGATTAAACATAATCCACCAGAACTGGAGCAGTCAATTTTTATGCAGCTGTGGTGGCAGAAATTCAGATATTCGGATGAGCTGAAAAATGCCGGATGTTCAATTGTCTTGAATACGGATGCAGGAACCATAAGCAATTTTTATCCGTCTATTACTATGAGCCGTGATATGCTTTCTTATGAGCCGGGTGAAATAAAAAGATATGGATTCAGTAAAGCTGTTTTGAGATTGATTCTATTAAGGTATATTCAAAACCGTTCTCTGAAAAAGGCAAATGGAGCAATTTTTTTAACTCAGTATGCTGCTGATGTCATTCAAAGATTTTGTGGTAAGTTATCACGGATTGCTATTATACCTCATGGCGTTGGGGATGAATTTCGAAACATAAAAACGAAAAATAGAAACCCGGCGGATGGTAAGAACACACTACGTATTCTATATGTATCTCATGCAGAATTGTATAAACACCAATGGACGGTAATACAGGCAATTGAGAAATTACGATTGAATGGTCATAAGGTTTCTTTATCGCTGGTTGGTGTGGGAGTGGGTGCTGCAAAAGTTAAACAAATGATTAAAACTCAGAGAGATAAATCTGACCCAAAACAGGAGTGGATTGAGTTAATAGACTTTGTTCCTCATAATAAATTACCGATAGAAATGGCAAAAGCTGACATATTTCTATTTGCATCCAGCTGTGAGAATATGCCGAATACGCTTGTTGAAGCTATGGCAGTCGGTTTGCCCATCGCTTGCGCTGAACGCGGTCCCATGCCAGAGGTGTTAAAGGATGGTGGAGTTTATTTCGATCCGGAAAACAAAGAATCAATAGCCAACGCTGTAGAAAGGCTTATTGCTGACGAAAAGTTACGTTTGGATCTTGCGTTAAGAGCAAAGCACATATCTGAACAGTACTTCTGGTCAAGATGTGCTGATGAAACTTTTTCATTTATTTCGGAAACAAATAAAGTCATTGAGAATGATCAAAAAAAATCACCAGTCAAATAATAGTATTTTATTTTGTAGTGATACCTTCTTGCAGACTAAAAATGGAGAAGCTCCCTTAGCTGAAATAAACAAATACTTTAAAAGTACTGCAGTTTGCCTGAACCTGGAAACCGGATTACGCGGGGATTATCAGAAAGAGAAGAATATAGTTTTACTGGTTGATGACACGGCTCTCAAATGGCTTACAGATGAGGTTCATATACTTACAATCGTTAACAATCATAGTGCCGATAGCGGAGATCCAAAGCGGCTTGCCAGGGTTTTGAGCGATAGCGGAAAGATAGTCGTCGGGCCTGATAATCCGTCCGCTGCAAATGCTACAATTGGAGGTATATCTGTAGACTTTTTGTCAGCCTATTTTGCTATACCCCGGCTTCGGATGTCTTATGAAGGAGTCAGAGCCGATATTTTAGAAAGTTTACTTCACAATTCTAATGCTGATAGAAAGATTGTCAATCTACATTGGGGTTATGAGCATACTGATGTGCCTGCACCGTTTCAAAGGGAACTTGCCAGGAGATTAATAGATGCAGGTGCGGATTTGATAATCGGCCATCACCCGCATGTGCCACAGGGTTATGAAACTTATAAAAACAAATTCATTTTCTATTCTCTCGGGAATTTTAATTTCTGGCAGTTTGATAAGGAGGCAACTTATAATAATCGTTGGGGATACATGGTGATGTATGACCTTAATAAAGGTGATACTGAGCTTATTCCATATAGAATCAATGATAATTATCAGCCTGTTTCTGTATCGTATGAAGAGAGTCAAGAACTTATCTCAAGGATCAATATCCTGAGCGAACGGATACATGATACAGATATTGAAAATTGGTTTGCCACTGATTATGCCGATTGGTATAAGCGTGAATTCAAAGTTTGGGGCCGACATTGTTTGAAATGTTTTTCGCCTTCTTTGTGGCTGAAATATTTAGCTTGGTTA
>CAYNVT010000002.1:0-90871 GCA_964400685.1 uncultured Bacteriovoracaceae bacterium
AAATGTTTTATCGTCTATAAAAAAAAAGGAAAAGGGTGTTCCGGTACTTGTCGCAGAGATGCTGAAGGGGGGCCGGGAATTCATGGCAGGCATCATAAAGCACGCGGGATTTCCCCCATGCGTTGTTTTTGGTCTTGGCGGTATATATACGGAGGCGTTAAGGGATATCTCGGTCAGGATGGCCCCTTTGAGCCGTGATGATGCAATCTCGATGATTGAAGGTATTTCTTCCGTGGCACTCCTTGGCGGATACAGGGGTGCTGAAAAGGCTGATAAGGAAAGAATTGCAGACATACTTATAAATCTGGGCAGGATTGCAACAGACTTTCCAAATATAAAAGAGCTTGATATCAATCCTTTGATAATTGATGATAAAGGCATTCCAAAAGCCGCAGATGCGCTTATCGTAAGAGAATAGGAGGAAATATGTGCGAATTTACGATTGAAGAATTGATTGAAAAATACCCGGAAAAAGACAAGCTTCCATGCGCAGTTGCGCATATGATTGCGGTTCTTGCCGAGAAGTCTGCATCAGAGGTGGGGAAGGCCGCGAATGATATGAAGGTCGAACTGACATATTGCCAGCTCGGTCTTTTCGGTTACGGCAGGAAAAGAAAATCATATTATAAAAATCTCGGAAGACCTGTTGAAATAGAAAAGATAATTCTTGATAGAATAAAGGCGGAAAGCTCTGAAGGGAAGATTTTATGTCCAGTATTATGGCAGATTGCCGATGCCTCGGGAATAAACAGGGCTGAGGCTGGAAATGCGGCGGATGCGCTGGGATTAAAGATTAAGGGATGCCAGTTGGGGGTCTTTTAGATTGTCATCATAGCTTCACAAACCTGCTGTGAAATGTTAATGTTTCCTTTGTTGTCACTGTTCTTTGCAGCGAAGCAGTAAAGGAGGATGTGATGTCTTTAACAATAACATGGTTAGGCCATGCGAGCGTTCTGGTATCAAACGGGAACATTAATATATATTTTGATCCGTGGAAATTGGAGGGCGGCCTCCCCTCTGCCGATATAATTCTTGTTACACACGAGCATCACGACCATTACAGCGAACCCGATATCAAAATGATTTCCAGAAAGGGCACCAGGGTTGTAGCTCCGATGAAGACGCCGCTGGTAACCGATGTTGTCAAACCGGGAGAGAATATTTTAATCGGCGGCATTGAGATTTCAGCTGTCCCTGCTTACAACATAGGTAAAGGGTTCCATCCCAGAAGCAATGACTGGGCGGGATTCATTGTGAACATCGATAACAGAAGAATATACCATTCGGGTGACAGCGACAGAATACCTGAAATGAAAAGCATTAAAACCGACATAGCTGTCTTGTCTTCAGGCGGCACATATACCATGACACCGGAGGAGGCGGCCCTTGCCGCTAATGATGTGGGGACGAAAATTGCCATACCCATACACTGGGGAGATATCGTGGGTTCTCTGGATGATGCTCTGGAATTTAAAAGGCTTGCAGGATGCGATGTTCGTCTGCTCAGGAAAAACGAATCTTTGAGCCTTGATTAGATAGATGGACGATACCGTTATCAGCCTGAGCAGGGTTTTTGATCACGCCCCGTTCGGTGTATGCGCTTTTGATTCCGAGGGAAAGATTGTCTATGTAAATTCGAAATTCAGTTCGATTTTATCAAAATCCGCTGAAGACATTGTCGGGAAGATTATTTTTGACAGGCTGCCAAGTCTCAAGCTCGATAACGAGCTTTTTAAATACGTCAGAGACCTTGTTGATAAAAAAATCCCGTTCGCAACAGTAATAGAAACATTCAGTTCTCCGATATTCAGCGAATCAGGCATATTCCATATTACCGGGTATCCGATCGAGCCATATCATATAATTACAAATCATCTGGTAGGTCATGGGCTGGAGCAGGATAAAAGGTTTAGAAACCTTATTCTGGATGCCCCGGATGTCATCCTGCTGCTCAATAAAGGTATAATAAGTTTCTGCAACAAGGCCTTCACTGAAATGCTTGGAATTCCAATGGCTGAAATTATTGGAAAAGAATTTTCCGGGTTTATCACGCCGGGCGGGGAGAATGATTTGATTCAGATGAGTGAGAGCGGCGCACTTGCGTTCTCGGTGCAGTTCTCAATTGATACACTCTCAGGGAGAAAAACACTGGATGGACGGTTCCATTCTGTTGACGAAAGTATGGGGATGTCGCTCGCCGTCCTGAGGGATGTAACTGAAAAAGTGGCGCTTGAACAAAGGATAATTAGACAGAATGAAGATTTGTCGGCAATCAACTCGATATCAGAGACCTTGAGTTCATCCATAAACATGCATGATGTAATGGGGAGGGTATTAGAAAAAGTTCTGGAAATCATGAACATCGAAACGGGTCTGATTTTTCTGCTGGATGAAAGAACAAATACCTTGAAATGCGAACATTCCTATGGGCTTCCCGATTATATTGTTGAATCTCTCAAAGAGTTAAGGATGGGCGAAGGTATTGCCGGAAGGGTCGCAGCAACAGGTGAACCTATCATAATCGGCAACGCTTCTGAAGATATAAGAATAACATCCGTAGCATTCAGGAGATATGGAATAAAGACTTTTGCATCAATCCCGATAAGGTCCAGGACTAGAATCCTGGGTGTAATGAATATAGGCGCATACGGAAAACGCAATATTACAACTGACGACAGGCAGCTTCTGTTAAGTGTTGGTTTGCATATGGGTGCGGTTCTGGAGAATATGATCCTGTTTAACGAAGTTGAGAAGGCTACGGAAGACCTGAAAAAAGCCATGATGACAATCGAGCACAGGAATGAGGATCTGAAAAGGCTTGTTTATACTGTTTCACATGATCTGAAAAATCCCATAATTGCCATAAACGGATTTGCATCCAGGCTTTTAAAAACGATGTCAGACAGACTGAGTGAAAAAGAAAAGGTATATCTTAATGCAATAAAGGAAAGCGGTCAGCATATGGAAGGTTTTGTAAATGACCTGCTTAACTATTCAGTTGCTGAGAATTTCAAACTTGAAGATGAACGTCTTGTTGTCGGAGATGTAATCGAGCGAATAATAATTGAGCTGGAACCTCAACTTGAAGCAAAATCAGGGAAGGTTTTTATCGATGATGATATGCCTGTTATAATAACTGACCGTGCAAGGCTCATACAGGTGTTTTCAAACCTGATATCAAATGCGATCAAATATTCCCATCCGGACCGGCAACCCGTCATCAATATCGGATACAGGCCCAAGGCCGAGATGCATATATTCTACGTTAAAGATAACGGGATAGGCATACCGTCTGAGTATCTGGGAAATGTATTTGACATGTTCTTCAGGACTTATGAAGACTTGGCTTCGGGAACGGGACTCGGACTCTCAATTGTCAAGAAAGCGGTGAATGATATGAACGGGGATATATGGATTGAGTCAGAGGAGAATATCGGGTCTGTATTTTACTTTTCCATTCCTGAAAAAAGCATTCCAGTAACTTGAATTTATTACAATATTGCTAATTTCTTATTAGCTAAGGCAAGTTGACAAAAAATGGTGTTTATGAGATATGCCGCTTAGTGATGCCAAATAAATATACATTCATTCCACTCAGGAAAAAAAAGCGCAGAAGATATATTCCGTATCTCTTTTTATTGATAGTCATTCTGTTTATTTTTACAATCGTTTTTGCCGGGAAAAAGGGGGACGCGGATGTTGTCACCAAAGTCAATGAACAGAAGCTTATTGGAAAAGATATATTCAAACATATAACCGAGAAAGATATTAAAAAGTATGACCTGACAATTGACTGGGACCTTCAGAGCTATGTTTCCGAGACAGCCAGAAAATATAAAATCGGTTTTGGTGCAGTTGTAGTAATGGATGCGGATAACGGCGATATTATTTCCATGTGGGGCAAGGACAGGTCAGGTGAAGACTGCAGCATCCCGTTGAACTCATATCTAGCGGCAAGCATATTCAAGATAGTGACTGCTTCCGCTGCAATTGAAAGAGGCATGACCCCTGCAAGCCCTGTATCATATACCGGTAATCCATGGACAATTTACAAAAGGCAGCTGAAGGACAGGACAGACAAGTGGACGCAGCATATTACATTTGCACACGCTTTCGCACAGTCGAACAATGTAGTGTTTGCAAAGCTGGGTATGTCTCTCGGAGAAGAGCCGTTGTTCCTAAATGCCATGAGATATGGCTTCTGGAAACCACCCATGAGGGAATGCTGGTCTGCACCAAGCACGGTTATGATTCCGGAAGACGAGTATGATCTGGGAGAACTTGCCTGCGGACTAAACCATACAACCCAGATGTCGCCGGTCCACGCTGCGCAGATAGTGACTCCCGCACTTAATAAGGGCTTTATGGTCTCACCCAGGATCATCAGGTCAATGCCTGTTGAAAAGGCGCCTGTAATTGATGAGCAGATTGCCGATGATATTTATTCCATGATGGGTGATACGATCAAGTCAGGCACGTTTTCCAGAAGGTTCAGAATGTGCACAACCGACAGGGTCCTGAAAGAAGTCACAATAGGAGCCAAGAGCGGGAGCATAGACAGCAAAAATCCCGACGGCAGGCTTACATGGTTTGTGGGATATGCCGATCATCCGACAAAAGGAAAGATAACAATAGCCAGCCTGCTTCTGAGAGATCCGTATTACTGGATCAAGGCCGATGAATTCGCCAGAATGATAATCAAGCAGTATTATGACCGTCCGTCTCATATGGCATCGGTACCGGTGGCACGGTCTGTGAATTAGCCGGGCATTCCTGTCTTATAATTTACCTTGCAATGCTTGACACCCCATGATTCACATGTTAGCAGATTTTACGGTTCGGGACGTAGCGCAGTCCGGTAGCGCACCTGAATGGGGTTCAGGGGGTCGAAGGTTCAAATCCTTTCGTCCCGACCAAATTAACAATAATAACAACTAGTTGGAAGCCGGAGCTAACAAGGTAAAATTGATTATTCAGCAAATAATCGGATTTTGTATCCAATTTGTATCCCACTCAACTTTTTCCGAATTATTCTTGAAAACCGTAATGCGCTGAAAGCCTGTCCTGAAGTTTTTTTCTATGACCTAGAGCTAAGTGTGTATACCGGTCCGTTGAAGATAAATCTTTATGACCTATCATGTCCTTGACTTCTTTAATATCAGCATCAGATAGCATAAGGTTTGAACAGAAAGTATGTCTCAAGTCGTGAAAATGAAATCCGTTAAAACCAGCATTTTTCCGAGCTGTCCACCATGCCCTGTTAAAGTTTCCAATGGGCGTGCCGTCTGATCTGACAAATACGAAGCCTTCAATTGTTTCATCATGACCGAATCTTTTCTTAAGCTTTATAAGATGCTCTTTCCAATCCAAGAGTGATTGCTTTGTCATTGGCATGAGCAAATCTGCGCGCTTTTTACTGTTCTTAGTTCTGAATAGGCTTATAAAATCAATGCCCTCACAATCAAAGTTTATATCTTCCCATCTAAGATCAAGTATCTCCTGCTTGCTTGCCCCATATTCAACGCCAAGATATATGATTGAGGGAAGATAATGTTTCGCTTTTGTCTGTTTAGCAGCTTGAACGAGTTTCTTGATATCAGCCGGCATTAGGAAACGACACCTTTCGTGATCTTTTTCACTCAAATATTTAACTCCTGCTGCAGGATCAATGTGAATAGCCCCTACATCAACAGCATGCTTAAATACTTGCTTAAGGATAAACAGTTTTCTATTTGAATTGACCGCTGAAGACCTTTTGTATTCTTCAATTTGATATTCAGCAATCTCATCATTAGATATCTCACAGATCAAGCGGTTCCTATACTTGTTTTCAAGTGATGATAAAAATTCAAGATAACCTCTGAACGTTGCTTCTCTAAGGTTTTTTATAAACAACCTGTCACCCCAGATTTTCTTAAGCGAAAGCGCCACATCAGAAAATGTCATTGGCCTGATTTTAGATTTCTTCTTTTTAATGTCTGGAATTTTACCTGAATCAATCATTGTTCTCAGGTCATTTGCGGCATCCTGCGCCTCTCTCTTTAACCGGAAGGTCTTATAGTAATTCCAGCTTCCCGTATAAGGATCTTTGTATCGCACTGCATAACTTGTGCGATTGCTGCCATTGCGTCCTTGAATTACGACTGTCGCCATAAAGAATTCTCCTTTCTTTTTGACGCAATTTCAAGCGGCCTGATTGTCAAAGAGCGAGCAAAGATCAGATCTGATGATCAAAGGTCTGCAACCTATAAATGTGCTTTTTATCTTTTTTGTTTTAATAAGTCTAGACACTGTTGATCTATGCACTCTTAAAATGTTTGCCACTTCCTGGATAGTTAGAACCTCGTTGCATCTGCCTAGGGTACATCTGTCACATCTCATAGCGTTCTCCTTTTTTTTTGCATTTGTTGATTAGCCAGTTTAGGTCACAATATTCTTTCTGCCATCTGACATCATGAATGTCTTTATTATCAATAATAGCATCTGAAATCCCATGACCGTATCCCATGCTTAACCTGTATTTATAATTATAGTTCTTCATATAAATTGTTGTTTCATGACTGAGATATGCGTTTAAAATGGTATCAGCTTACTTGGATTATGAGTGATCTATTAGCAGAGCGGAGGATCATTTAATGTAATAGCTGTGTCACTTCCTATATGTACATATATGTATATTTCTTATTTATTTTTTCTTTGTATATCTTAATAATTATATATGCTCAAAAGTTGTCACGCAGAAATTATTGTTAATATGTCACGCTCAGTTTCTGTTCTGTAATCTTTTCAGGAGAAGCAAATGCCAATGAACATTCCAAAATGGACAGCGACTTGGGTGCTTAATAGGAGAGTTATGAATGGCAACTGCTGTATAAGCGCAGGCGTTGTTATTGCCGCCCTCAGGCAAAGAGGGATCGTGACCGGTGAATCCCATAGCTCACTTTATGTAAAAGTGGGAATGGGTATAGTCTCTGCTAGAAAAAAACATGAACGTTTCCTTTCGTTAGTTAAAAATACAATGAACGTTTTCGGAATGGACGAAGATGTAGCAATGCAAGTTGTATTTGATGAGGTGATAAAAACAAGGCATGACATCAACTATATAAAATCCTTTTTGGAATATCTCCTGAGATCTAATGTTAAAATTTTACCCAATAAAAGGATAACAAAGGATGCCATAGAAACTATAACTGAAGAAGATTCCGAGAAAAGCTCATATAGAAAAAAATTCTTTGGACAACCACCTTTCACGGATTCCCTTACGGGAATAAATTAGTTGATTGTAATTGTGGCCTGTGCTAATATTACCGTACGGTAATAGAGGAGGGACAGGATGAAAACAACCATCCATCAATCATCAGACCTGGGGAGCCTAATCAGACATAAAAGGAAAGCTGACGGTCTCACAATAACAGATACCGCGTCTCTGTGCGGGGTGGGTTACCGTTTCCTTTCTGAGCTTGAGAACGGTAAGGATACCGCCGAGATCGGCAAGGTGTTGAAGGTTCTGTCAGGCCTCGGGCTCGATGTATCGGTTTCAGACAGGGAGTGGACTGATGCCGCATAAATCGCATGGCCTTGATGTGTATATAGGCGACCATCCTATTGGCATACTCTGGATTGATGACGATGGCAGATTCGTTTTTCAGTACAAAGATACATGGGTCAGTGAAAAAGGAGCATTCCCGTTGTCGGTATCACTGCCCCTTCGTGCAGAGCCATATGATAATGATTCATCGAGGCCATTTTTCTCAAACCTTCTTCCCGAGGCTG
Source organism: uncultured Bacteriovoracaceae bacterium (assembly GCA_964400685.1). Taxonomy (GTDB): domain Bacteria; phylum Desulfobacterota; class Desulfomonilia; order UBA1062; family UBA1062; genus DATCTV01. Next base: position 7,774 of record CAYNVT010000002.1, read on the forward strand.
ATATAAAAGACGCCATTACAAAAAGACTGGGAATTTCAATGGGAAACGATTTCGACCTCCTGAAGGCAATCGGTGGAGAATGCGCAGGGGCGGTCTCGATACTCAAACCCGGAATGTCTCCTGAAGAAAGATCAGGTTACAGGGAGCTTGACAAGAATCAGCTCCACAAAACAATCCTTGATCTTCCCGGCAAACCCTTTCTGGCTGGCGACAGAGGGATAAGGCTTTCTCTTGCCGGCGCACAGAACAAGCTTCCTGTCTATATTGAGAACGGCAGGATATTTATTCCAACCGGAAATTCCCCAAGCTCGCACATAATAAAGCCCACCATACCTAGGCTTTCTGAAACAGTCGAAAATGAAGCGTTCTGCATGATTCTTGCTACAAGAATTGGATTAAACGTTCCAGAGGTAACAATCCATCAGGGTATTGATAGACTGTTCGTCGTCAAAAGATATGACAGGGTTGTTGAAGATGACCGGCTTGTCAGGCTTCACCAGGAGGATTTCTGCCAGGCATTGTCTGTGCTCCCGGACAGAAAGTACGAAGCTGAAGGAGGACCGGCCCTTTCTTCATGCTTTAATCTGATAAGGAACACAAGCATTCGGCCTGCTGCGGACGAGAAAATGCTTTTATCATGGTTACTGTTTAACCTCATTATAGGAAACATGGATGCTCATGCAAAGAATCTTTCAATCCTTTATTCAAGGAAAGGCCCTGTTCTGGCGCCATTCTACGATATATTATCTACAACAGTTTACTCTGATCTATATGATAGGCTTGCCATGAAGATCGGAGGGGAAAACAGGCCCGCATGGATTCAACGTAGGCACCTGGAGCGCCTGGGTGTAGAGACAGGGATTAAGCCTCAGATGATAATTAGGGAAACATTGGGAATGAGTTCAAAAATAATTAGCGCTTCAGTTGAAGCATCTAATTATTTCAATGAGAATTTCGGCAAATCAGATATTGTCAAAATGATTGTTTCTCTTATTGATAAAAACTCTTTAAAGCTACAAAGGGCTTTGTCCTAGGCAGGAATATCGTGCAAGATTTTGATATCTCCTCCAGTGTGAACGAAGAAGATGTCAATTCAATATATTTTTGCCTCTGATTTGCCCCCAGAATGATTTTTGCAATTCATGCCATAACATTGCGCTCCCTGCTGCAAACAAAGCGTATATAGGCATAAATTAGAGACAAACAGATGGCATCTGCATTATATAACCCTCTGTAAAAGGTGGGGATATCTTTTCACACCACTGTTCTTGCAAGGAAAAAGGGGCCAGACTTTTTCTTGAGACTGTATTGATAAACGGTCTGCAAAATTGTAACATGCAACCAGATGACGTGAGTAGTGTGCATGAATAATATCAGAGAGAAGGTATAAAATGAGCAGACAGATAATAATCGATATCATGACCTTCGAGGAAGCGGCGGAAGTTCTCAATATGGAACCGGAAACTGTTAAGAAAGCTGTAGAAGATGGAATAATCAAAGCTGGCTCAATATATGACATACCTGGCCACCTCCTGTCTTCATGGTGGTTGTCAATAGGGGGTAAGAAGGGAATGTTCCTAGACGACTATCTAGAAGATGTTCCCTGGCTGCCTGCGATATTTGCGAAGGCAGTCGAAACCTTTGGAAATCGTGCAAAGGCAAGGGTCTGGCTTTTGAACGAGATCCATACACTGGGATACAGGTCACCGATTGATTTCGCTAGGGAAAACGCTCTGGAAGTGCTCCATCTTCTAGGAAGGATAGAACACGGGGTTTTAAGTTGAAGGCAAGTATCCATATAACAGCTGCTCCAGACAACAATAAGGAATAGAATCAAGAGAACAAGCCAATACATGACGGAGGAAAGTTTCAAAGAAAAAAGGGAATTCCCTTATAAACAGAATCTGCTAATAAAAGCGGTCGTGAATCTGTTTGGAATGCTAGGCTTTTCGAGGCCAAGCCAGCAAAGGTCTTAGACGTCAGCACTTTCAGCATTAAGAATATGAGTACAGGAGCATTTTTTCTTTCAGAAAATGAATGAGAGCCTGCTGTTCTGCTTTTTATGTTGTTCAAAGCCCTGGACATACTGGTCGGTGGCAATGAAGAGACGTAAAGGAAATAGCTCAGAAACAAAAAATGGGCTTGAAGACAAGAAACCCTATCTGACTAGCTAAACCATGTCGTCACTAACCACATAATCGAGTAATTCGACAGGAACAAAACCCCAGAAAACAATGCCCTTGCAGTAAAACTCTCGACAATGCAGTGGATCACTCTTCTCCTGGAGTTCAAGAAGACGTTAATGCATGACGTGAGAGGGGACCTTCATGGGAATGTGGGACTATATGCATACAAATGGAATTGTTTTATATTTTTAAAACTATGGAATTAATATTATTTATAACAAAATCCAAAATCCAATCTTTCCGATATTAATACTATTGACTAGAAAAAAGTGATGCCTATCATAAGTTTCAGATGCAAAAAAATCTGAGCATGACAAGGAAACGAAATGGAATCATATGAAAGCGACATTGTAACTGCTGCCAAGATCAACGACGATAAAGCCCTCTCGTTCGTAAAAATAGCATTAGGTCTTATCTTCCTCGATTCCTTCCTCGCATACCTTTTCTGGGGGGTTATATGAAGCCAGAACTGGAGATATCTCTTAAAATCGAAAGAGTCGGCAGCAATTCGCCTGATGATGAATCATCTGTGTATGAAAAGAACTACAAGGCTTCTCTCACCCACCTGTTTGTTTGTAAAACAATCTTTTATTCAACGTTATTTTTGAGCGTGCTCTTCTGGAGTCTAATAATTGCAGAAGCAGTCTAGTAACCAGAGGTTCTCACACATAACAAAATTGCTTTATTTCAAATGCCCGCGAGTTTTTATATGCTATTGTTGACATGACATATTAGACATACTAAAAGAGGTTACAAATGGAAATACCCAAACTTAATGAAAATGGGGAACTGCCTCCTGGTGAGCATGTTACAACCATGAAAGAACTTGAAAAGATTTTCGGGAAGAGTTCACTTATGAGAAAACAATTGTTTCAATCTTTTTTAGCCGCTGTGGATAATTTGAAAAACGCTGGCGTCAAGATGATTTGGGTTAATGGCAGTTTCACTACGAGCAAAGAAGATCCGAATGATATTGACGGCTGCTGGTTATATGAAAAAGACATAGACAAAGAAAAGCTCGACCCTGTGTTTTTGAAGTCTTCAACAAAGGAAATGAAAGAAAAATACGGCATAGACTTCTTAATGGCTTATTCCGGGAACGATTTTCCTATGGTCTTCCGGAAGAACAGAGACAACGAAGAAAAAGGTATTATCGTTATTTAAGCTTGGAGGAAAGAAATGATTACAAGCGATAAACAGTTTAAAGCAGCTCTTGAAAAAATACATATTCTTGAAAACGGTCTTAAAATTAAGCCCGAAGGAGTCCCAAAAGAATTTGTTAAGGCAAGGGAAGGGCAGGCTCATGAATTTATTTCTGCAATCAGGAAAGAGATTAAAGAATATGAAGATCTGAAGAGGGCCAAGAAGAAAGCAATTCAAATTAAGACCGTTGAAGACCTTTTTACTGCTCCGATCAAATACAGGATTGCTCATAATATGACTATTGAACAATTTGCTCATCATGTAAGCATACATTCAAGACAAATAGCCAGGTATGAAAAAGAACTTTACCAGAATATAGCCGCCAGTCTCTTTTTAAGAATCCTTAAAATGATTGATGTCGATATCAAAGGAACCATAAACAGCGATTATGATTTAGCGGCCAAATCAAGCGATAAGACAACTAATAAAATGTTTTCTAAGCAACAATAGATGGAAAGAAAAGAGGCCATATTTTCTTTCCCCGTTTTAATTTTATCAGATTTCAAAAGAGGAGTTCGATATTTTGAGATCACAAATTGCGACCTCAAAACGTTTTGGTGAAAAAAGATATCTTCCTCATGCAACCACGGAGCATGGCGCTATTATGGTGGCCACGATTCTTAACTCCCCGAAATCAGTTGAAATACCCTAAAAATGAAGTCTTGAGCATTTATTGATTTAGTTTAAGGAGTCTTTTTTTTAATGACAGAATCGGGTCATAATCAATCCGTCCAAATGCTCTTACATGTTGAGATTAAATACGGAGACGTGTTCATACTTCCCATCAAAAATTGTTTGGTTCCTTTTTCCATACAAACGGGCAAATGATGATTTGAGAAAATTAAATCCTGGACAAAACATAAAAATCAAAAAGGAAAGCTACGCAAGACATCAATTCCCAAATCCTAACAAATTATCTGACGGAACGACGATCTTAAAACCGACATCATGGTAGAATAGTCAACAACAAATAAACAATCAGAGTCTTATAAATGCAGAATAAAGAAAAAGACTTTCAATTGATCCAAAGAAGCGGGCAGAGCCATAAGAGATTCTACCCTTTCTAATCCATATTGATATCAATTGAAGATATTTTTAGTGCAGAGACCTCCAAGTACAATACCAGTAAATACTAATAAGGTTAATAAACAGTGAGAAGTCTTATGACCTGCTGTCGAGGTGGATATGAAGCAGCCTTTACCACTGTTCGATTCTTCCTCTTCTGTGACCACAGTGTTTGTAGGCTCGGAAGATGAAGCAGGCGAACCGATTGACGAAATCGAAATACTGACAACTTCCCCTTGCGGTGCGAGATCCGCCCCGTAAACTTTCACAGACCATTCTCCTGCCTCTGGATTGGTAAGACGGTAAAGCTCATAAGTGAGCCCTTTCGCATGATAGACATCTGAATCGTTTGTAGATGGACTGATTTCTCTGCCACTAGGAGAGACAAGAGTCGTGCCTATATCACTACCGGGCCAACTGAACATAAATGATAGCGACTGTTGATTTGATGGGATTGTTATCTGCGTATTATATGTATCGCCGGTGGTCATTGTGGTGTCTGTGCACATGAGCAAAGAACCACCTGCTATCTGGGTTGCTATCTCAAAATAGACATTTTTCAATTGATTTGAGTCTGTCAGCGCAAAATACTTTCCCCCTGTTTCCTGGGCAATTTCTGAGAGAAGATCGGTGTCAGTACTGAGTCCCAGACCGACAGTAAAAACAGGCCAGCTTTTAGTTGCGAAAAGGGAAGCCTCATTGTTGTAAGATCCCATGCCATCAGTCAGCAGTAACGCTGCTTTTTTTGCAGAACGGGTGGATATATTCAATTCATCGTAAGCCATTTGAAGTGCATTTGAAATGTTTGTTCCTCCACTGCTGTCAATCATATCGATTGCATTTTTTATTGATGACCGGTCATCGGTTAATTCCTGTAAACCCCATCGAAGCAGGGCATAAGAGTCAAAATCAATAATCGCCACCTGGTCATTACTTGCAGCGGTATCGACAAACAACTTGGCGGCTTCTTTCCTCATATCGCCGGGATCGCTAGAAGTCATGCTTCCGCTTGAGTCAATTATCAGAGCAACGTCAATAGAATGGTTATCCTCTATGAATTTGATGGGGTCATATGTGTTGCCGGCCAGATTTGGGTCGGGGCTTTCGGTCTGACTTGGGAAATACGGATACGGGTCGGGCATTACCTTATCGATCTGGAAATGCAGATGCGCTGCATCAGAGTTGCCATGATGGGGATCGCTTGCATCTCCACCGCTTAATCCTATAGAAAAACCCGGATAGGGAATTTCAGCATCCTTCTCAACATCCCTGCGTTTCAAATGTGCATAACAGGAATATATCGGGCCATCGACACCTGAGATGTCATGTCTTATAACAATCAAGCCGCCCCAACTTTTTTCACTATCATAGTCTTTTGAAACAACGACGGTACCTTTTCCTATTGATCTAACTGCCGTTCCACTGACAACCCTGATGTCTACACCGGGGTGGCCTCCGGTGCCTTTGCACCTGTTTTTAAATGAACCGTTATATTTACCTCCCCAAACCATTGTATACCAGGATTGCGCTGATGAAGTGCTTGTTGGCCGAGCGGCACCGCTGTCGACAGGACAGTCTGAATCACCGGGTAGGCCATCGACAGGGAAAACCAGGTAATTATCCTGATCGAAGCCGGTAGATAGGCTAGAAGATGATTCGCTCATGCCGGTTGTAGCTGATGCAGATGACATATATGAGGATGTTTCCAGTAAATAGGAATTTCCAGAGCCGGATGTGTCTCCATTGCCGGTATTGCATCCTGCAAAGATCATAAAAATAGATAAAACTATTAACCACTGCAATAATGAATGTTCTTTGTTCATATAATCCTCCTATAAGTTTTATAATTTTCAAACCGTGATTAGTGCATGTATCTTCCTTGAAATTTGAAGACGGAAAATTATCTATTTTTAGACATCTGCTCTTGGTTTTTTCTGAAATGCTGATAATGAAAAAAATGCCCAGTGACCTTACACGATATTCGTCACATTTCCATTTTTAATCCGTCATAGAATACAAAAAATCATGGAGGATATTACGAAATGAATAAGCCAGATGAAAAAGTGCGCCCAGCAAAAGAGTATAAATCTATGGAAGAAATGGATCGTGACATCTTAACTGAAGAGCTTGGGAAAGAAAGAGCTTCACGAATTATGATTCTCGCAAAAGCTATTGAAATATTCGTCACTGAAACGGAAAACAGCATTAGAGATTCGTGATGTTTAAGCAAAATTCAGCTTAGATTGGACCAATACCGATAATACAAGCGCTAGGTTAAAATATGAGATGGCAATTCATGAGGTTTATTCAATCGATGACTAATCACATTTTATTCAACGAGCTACTACTCCAATAACTTTTCAATGGTTTCTAAAAAAGTTCCCCTTTCAAAAGGCTTAAACCGGTCACAACCATTATTAATAGAAGTGACAGTATAAGAAAGAGTGTGATAACCGAATACAATCACTGGTCTTCCATATGTTTCTTTGATTTGTGCGATAAGTTGCAAGTTCTTCTTTAATCTTTCAAAAGGATCTTTTTTCACACGGTTTCCAAGAGGATCTTTTTTTAAATCGAGACTATTAATAATAAGTATAAAGATATCGACTGGTTCCTTTTCTGCAAATTCCAGTATTTCCTCGCCATAAAAAAATAAATAAACCTTAAGGTTGTATTTGCTTTTAAATGCTTCGTCTACAATTTGAGATATGTATTCGCCAGTGCCACTTTCTTTCGAATCGCCTATTATAAAGCGGACCTCTCGTTTCTTCTCCCTGTTAAGTTCGAGTCCGTTTTTGTTCACGTCTGACTCCTTTAGTGCTCTAATCACAATAATATGAAATAGAAATTACTATTTTTTTCTGCTCTTTCTTTACTGTACATTTTCGTAAAAATCTCAATGAATGTTGAAAATTTCTAAACCTTGTTTGTATATTTATCCTACTTGAAATTTGAAGACGGAAAACCATCAAATTCTAGACATCTGTCTTTGATTTTCTTTCTGAAATGATGATTTAAAAAAACCTGCACAATGGCATTTTTGATATTTGTCACATTTCCATTCTTAATCCGTCATAGAATATAAAAAAATGAAGGAAAAATTAGAATGAATAAGCCAAAAGAAACAAAGAATGAGACAAAAAAGTATAAATGTATGGAAGAAATGGATCGTGACATCTTAACAGAAAGGCATGGTAAAGTAATAGCAGCACAAATTATGATTGAAGCTAAAATTACCTATAAATTCTTTACTGAAACGGAAAACAGCATTAGGGATTCATGATACGCCAAAAAATCTGTACTTGATCCAGTTGAAGCTGATGTTTGGATAGTTGGAACTTGAAAACCGCTAGCCATACTGGGCGATTCCCCCGGCTGGGTCTTCATCATTGATGAGTTCATCCTGCGATAATTTTCAAAATCATTTTTACATCCGATACAGGATTATTTAAGCAAAAGGCGAAGATCAGTTTTAAAAAGCTGTCCATTTTCTCTCAGGAAGTCGTCTCATAAATTATCGAATACTTAGCGAATGTCCCAGCATTAATACTTCATACTTTAAATCGTCCTTGAATGACAGGGAGGTAAACATGGATGAAAAGAATATGAATAAGGTACTGGTTGAAGAATCCCCCAAAAAGCTTGAGATAACCGAGAAGGAAGTGAATGAAGATGGAGCTTCTTTAACAAGTCCGGACAGATTGAGGGATAACAGCAACCTAAGAGTGAAAGCTGAAATGGCCCGAGAACTTATAGAAAAAGGATTTTCAGTTGTTTCGGTGACGCATATTCTTCATATGGAACCGTGGGAAACAGGTTGCTTGTTTTGGTAAGAACCACATAATAGATGAAGGAGGACAAAACAGATGTCTGAAAGGCCATATTTTCCTTATGTTTCCATCGCGGGTGCGGATGATATGTACACTGCCACCTGTGCTATTGCCATGCAGTCGATACTCCACGGCAGTCTTTTTATGGAAAAATCGGATAGCAATATTCCCATAAACTCACCTCATCATGTTCTAAACCCTGAAAGACAGCAGCAATACCGGGAAAAGCTTGTGGGAGCTCTATGTTCATGGCCCAGAGATGTAATGCTCGAGTTGCACATGACATCCTATCCTGACTTGATGCATCGGGTTAACGGAACACTTAAGATATCGCTGTTTATACATGCCACAGCTCCTTCACTTCAGGCAGCCCAGGAAGAGGTTATAACACGCTATCTTGCACTTATGCCCCTGCTGGCATCCCTCCAGCCGGAGGCTGAATTTGTGCCTGTCTCGGACCATGCGGAATTTATTCAACGCTTCCGTCCTTTCGAACGTGCTTATGCAACATCGATTCAAAGAGTTTATGAGGAGCACTCGGTTTCGTCCCCGTTTCCAAGAACAACGATTGGTTTTCTGTCGGGCAAGGAACCCAAATCTGCTGACACTCCAACTCTTACATACTGCTATCCATGGGTGCCCTCTCTGGATGACTGGTCCATTATCGTCGATGCTTTGATGCGGGGATACGAGCAGTACCAGGTTGTTATGCGTTTTCAGCCAGGGATCAGGGATGAACGGCAGCGGCAGGAGCTGATGAAAACCTTAGCCTTTTGTGAAACCATTCAAAAAACAGCAGGGATGGATGAACAAATAATCCTTCGTGATCAAGTGGATATGCTCAGAAAGGCAACACTTGCAAGGTTGGTAGAACTTTCAGGCCCATGTTGCAACTTGAGTGTTCATATAATGAGTCCCCAGCCGATTGATGCATCTCTGGCAGCTCTGCTGGGTCGTTCTATTACAAAAGAAGTGACCCGGGAGGCACCCCTGCAGGGAGGATACTGCTGCCGTGAGGTTCTGCCAGAACAGGCGCTCAATGTTGGGATATTTCCGGATGATTATCCATTCTCGGCCAGGGAGGCCTCCTGCGCGTTCCGAATTCCTTCCATGTCCTTGTATGACAGGCTGGGGCTTCCTCTGAAACGTTCCAGGACAGCACCTGCTTATCTCCCAGTGATGCCAAATTTGCATGAGTCCTTGCATCTTTTTACCAATGAACATGCCGGAATGCGCCAGCCCATTGTCCTCTCAGTTGCGGACCGGATGCGGCACATGTTCATTGCTGGCCAAAGCGGCTCAGGCAAGTCTACACATATGGAATCTCTTATAATGCAAGATATACATGCCGGAAGGGGAGTTGCACTAATTGATCCGCATGGTGATCTTGTGGATTCTATACTGGGTAAGATACCCGAGGAAAGAATCAATGATGTCATTCTTTTTGATACGGCAGAAAAAAACTATCCGCCGGGATTCAACCTGCTTCAATATAAAACAATTGAAGAACTTGGTACAATCATCGATGAGCTATATCTGACCGTTGATCGAACCTATGATATGAGACAGACTGGTGGTCCGATGTTCGAGTCCAATTTCAGGGGGATGTTGAAGCTCCTCATGTCTGAACAGGAAAGAGATAATTTCCATCCTACACTGCTGGAATTTACTATGTGTTACCAGAACTCGGATTTTAGAAAATGGCTGTATGAGCGGAATACAGATCCTCAGGTGAAAGATTTTATTAAGGAACTGGAAGCTTCAGGGGGTGAGGCATCCTTAAACAACCTTTCCGCGTATATCACCTCAAAATTCAGCAGGTTTGTCAATGATACCTCATTGAAACGCATCATCGGACAGGAAACCTCCACGTTTGATATTGATGATATTATGAATAACGGGAAGATATTCCTGGTGAAGCTGAACAAGGGGCGGTTCGGGTCAGTGGTCAGTTCTTTATTGTCAAATCAAATTGTATCGCGTTTCAAGCTTTCCGCCATGAAACGAGGCGAAATGAGGCCTCAGGACAGAAGGGACTTCTTCCTCTATATAGATGAAGCTCATAACCTTCCCAGCGAGGATCTGATCCAGCTTTTGAGTGAAGCGCGTAAATATCGCTTGGGACTGGTTTTAGCAACACAATATACTTCCCAGTTTCAGGGAGTTTCTGGTGGGGCCAGTGGGCACAACACCCTGCTTTCTTCCGTTCTGGGTAATGTAGGCACTATTGTGCTCTTCAAGCTCGGCCTTGAAGATGCACGCCTGCTGGAAAGTGTAGTCGCCCCACAATTCAATGTCCTTGACATCATCGGCCTGCCGCTCTGGAAAGGGTATGCAAGGCTCCAGATCTCGGGTGATTCCATACCGCCTTTCAGCTTTAGTTCCGACATGGATACTACACCATATAAACACGCAACAGCCGAGTTGATCCGCTCGAACTCAAGGCAGAAATATGGAAGGAGTATTCAGGAAATCGATGAACAAATACAAAATCGCAGGACCATGTGGAAGAGTATTAAAAATGAAAACAAAAATTAATAATACAGACATGCCCATGCATCGATTAGAAATTTTGAAATAAATTCATAACCTCCTGTCACATTTCCCATCATCTAACGTCTAATTAAATCAGGGCTTACCTTGCATATCAACGAAGAGGAACTTCCTTAATCGGGATCGATTCATACACCGGATGTAGAAATGCACCCGTGCGGGACGGAGTCCATTCACAAGGCATGGCGATAATGTCGCAAGGGTCTGTATTAAAAAAACCAGGGAAAGGGAGGTATCTGTAATGTCGATGTATCTTGGTACGATTGGAGGAGCAAGGGGCAGCTATGAGATTCATGCCTTTACAAATGATTTGCCATTTGGTTTCTTCCCAGCTTCTCAGGTTGCCGACTCAGAGTTGTTTCATGAGATGCTGGAGGAAAGATATGCATGTCTTCAATCAGGAAGGCCGATCTTCTGTACGGCTGTCAATCCCGACATCTCAAAAGAGATGGAATGGAACCCTCATGATGACAGGCCTGGGACTGTGCACATCGCGTCCATTAACAAGGAAACCCGGCACATTTCATGCGTGTTGAGCATAGCAGTGGATATTGGTGATACCCATAACGGAGAGCCTGTCGGGCTTCCGCTTGAAAACAGGTGGAGAAGTAACGGCTATCCGGCAGGCTCCAGCCTCGACAGATTCAGGGATCGGTATCCTATTTTAAACAGAGACTCGAACGGTCCAATACATCCATGGCAGATGGCGGAACTATACCGGCATGTCCGCGTTAATGGTTCGCCCAAGGACCAGATCTCCAGGTTGGGCCTGTATGTCGGTGCATACCATCTATGTGTGCTTGAAGCCAGGAAAAGATCCGCAGAAGAAACATCAATCTGGGTATTCGATGCGATCCCGGAATTCTTTTCCTTATACCGTGTTGCTGGGGCCGCTGTTTTGAGGGACCTGACAATTGAGGATATGCCCAGGCACATATCTCCGGGCGTTGCTGACATAAAAGAAGCAGTGAATGGTGACTGTATAAATCTGGTCTACAAAGGAGAGGTGATCTCACGAAATGTTACTGTTCCCCATCCTTTGCCCGGTTTGCTTGGCGGCATGAATTTTGAAATGAAAGAGGTCCCGTTTCTGGATGGAGTAATAGATATTCATAAGGTTGAAAATGCGATTGGCAAAAACCCTCTAACCCTTTCAGAAATCAGATATCAGGGTATGTCAGATGAGGATGTAGACATGATGGGCATGGCGTTGACCATTTGTGCCAAGAGGGCCTTTGAAAAGATACACGGCAGCAATCCTGATATTATCTCAACAATAAACTTCAAGAGGAATTTCATCACGCCCCTATGGGATTTTAACGATATCGGGGCGTGATGTGTAGCCAGTATACCCTATCTGAAAAGTTAAGCCGCAAAGGGTGACGATCTTTGTACCGCAGTTATGATCTGTCAGGATTGAATAAGGAGGAAATGTGATTACTACAAATATCAGGATTACATCATCTTTCAGAGAGATAGTGTACAGTTTTATCAAAGGCAAGCTTTCTGATGGCTTCAAACGGATATTCAATAACATATTGTTTTTATATGGCTGGTTTGCTGTCACCTGTGAAGATATAATAAAAGGCTTTAGAAATAGAAAACCAGCGCATATCCCGGAAGATAATAGAAAAGCAGCGGAGAAAAAAACAATAATATCCGTATTGACGATACATGTTCGAAGAGCACTGGTTGTATTGTTTAATACTATATGCGGTAATATGATCTTTTATCTTCTGGTCGGTGCCTTTAATAGATTATCCGGCAGGCCTATCAAGTCGATATTTCTTTTTTATTCGGTAAATATTGAATACCAGAGAACGATGATTCCCGACTGGTACGCCAAAGTGGTAAGGTGGCGCCCCGGTTTGGGCCAGGTTATAAGACAGGACGGCAATTGGTGCCTCTCTTTCGGTATTACTTCCAGTGACAATGATTTCCGTAATGAATCGAATTTTGGCAAGCTTAAGAAGCTTTATAGCAATGTTGACTGCATACGGAAGATAATCGGGGCAGATCAGATGACATTCAGCGGCATCCTGCCCGGTTTATTTATCGCCAAAAGAATCATGAAGGGAGAATCCAGCTATGAAAACAGAAACACCGTAAGGGTTGTGCTAAAAGCTGTTGAGGAAATCGTCATACTGGAGAACCTTCCTCATGATTGTCCCGTGATCGTCCTGGGTGGCCGAGGATTTATCGGAGAGAAAATTATCGAGATCCTCGAAGCGGATAAAAGGGAAGCCTATTCTGTGGATCTAAAAGACAAGACGCCGATTCCTTCACATTTGAGGGGAAAGCCGGTGATCGTTCTCAACACAACCAAAACAGGTGCTCTTACCGAATACATTCCCCGGTTCTGGAAGGAGGCGGTAATTATTAATGAGGTCTATCCGGAGCCATCCGCAATCGAATGCGAACTGATGAATAAAAAAGGGATCAGATGCTATCACATAAGCGGTGTGAAAGCTTATGCCCTGCCTCGTTTCATGAAGGCTTACAAGGGAGGGATACCCTGTTGCGCCGCCTATCTGCCCGACAATAATTTCCAGACGATTGTTACAAGGCTCGTTTAGCAAAACCGTAACACTATAAACCCGGAGAGATTGTTAGCTCATAGAATTGGAAGGAGATTTTTATGAATTCAATATTGGAACCTGGAATGTATTGTATAGAAAATGCGTGTTTGTCATCGAGTGTAAAAGTTAAAACATTCCCTCGCAGTGATAATACAATAACTTTCGCGAATATCCTGGGAAGAGAGTCCGCCCTTGAGAACCCGCTTGTTAAGAGTTTCATGGATGAGCTTCCCGGGGATCTTAAAGAGATATGTATCAGCCTGTTCCTAGAAGGAAGATCGAGGCGTCCAAACGATTATGAAATGAGTGGGGAGGAAATATCTTTTCTTGATTATTTGACAACAGTTTCTGACATATCACGGATAATAAAAGAGACTCCATCGTCGGCTCGGGCTTTCGAGTACCTTTATCAACAACGTCCGGCAAATAGAGCCGTTGACAAATATTATGTCGATAGTCCGGCCGGTTCGCATGTGAACATGCGGTTAAAGGCTATTTGGGATAATCTTCCGGAATGGATAGAATACCTATATAAAAAATTCGGAGAAAGAATTCTTGTAGACAACATTGGATCAGGCCCGGGACTTGAATTAATAGGAGTTCTTAAAAAACATCCTGAGCTGATAGATAAAGTACATGTCAGAAATATCGATCCTGACAATGAAATCATTGAAGAAGGAAAACGTAAGGTCAATAGCTTGGGTCTACAAGAGGTATTTGAATTCATACCCAAGAAGGCACATCATACTGATGTCCGTTCCGCTCATCTAGTTATTCTTGTTGGTATTCTCTGTACCCAGACACCAAGTAACTGCATTAAAACTTTATCAGGTGTGCAGTTCTTTAGTCGTAAAGATGGACTTATCGTTTATTCCACTAACCAGGAGTCAATGGCCGTCTGTGATCCTTTCACTGATATGATCATGAGACTTGGCGGCTGGTTTATGGACTACAAAACAGACAGACAATCCTGGCAGCTTGGTAAGACTGCAGGGTGGGCGCCCTTATTTCAGTTTTTTGAACACAGTCTGCATTTTCAATGCATGACTGTTGCCCAGATGAAATAAGAGGCAGGGGGGATATGGTGCATCAGATAAAGACAAATATTGTCAGGTTAATCTCAGTGCTGTCTGGCCGTATTCCAGAAACCTTGACGTTTAAATATTTTTATAATTTGTACAGCCGGCTCTATGTAAAGCATATGGACTACATTGTTTATCCGACTTTCAAGATGATCTGGATAAACAAAATTGAAGGTAAAAAGAATTTTCCAGACGGACCGTTCATAATCGCCGCCAACCATCAGAGCTATTTTGACTTTATGGGGTTGTACGGAATTGTTAATAGAAAAATAATCTTTTTCGCATCGGAAAAATTATTGAAGACCCCGATACTCTCCGGCTGGGTCAAACATTCGGGATCAATCATAATAAGAAAACAAAATAACAGCCATGCAATGGATAAAGGACTTGAGGTTTTAAAAAAAGGAGGAATATTGGCGATCTTTCCGCAGGGGACGAGAAGCCGGAACGGTGAGATTGAAAAAACATACCTGGGGGCGGCCAGGCTGGCATTATCGGCCAGGGTACCGATTGTTCCTGTAGGGATAAGAAACTCTTTTGAGATATTCCCGCCACAGGAAAAATATCCGAAATTAAACAAAGAGCTCGAATATTATATCGGGGAGCCGCTTTGCTTTGAACAATTTTACGGCAGGGAAGAAGACGAAACGACCTGCAGGAAAGTTACGAACTTGGTGATGATGAAAGTTGCCGAACTGGCAAATAAAAAATACAAAGAGGAGTGACACATGACAACCGCAATATTTGATTTGGACAATACCCTGATCAGAGGATATTCTCAATTTTATCTCTTATTTTATTCGTACAAGAAGGGTTATATACACTTGCTTGGTTTCATAATCATACTGATCTGGTTTCAGCTCTATAATTTGCATTTGTCCAATAGCACACAGAGAATCATGGAATATGCCTTCCGGTTCGTCAAAGGCAAAACCCCGGAGGAATTCAATAAAATTCTTGATGATTTTCATAAGAGTGTTTTGTGGAAAAAATATTATCCGCCTGCAGTTGAAAGAATTTCCTATCACAAGGAGAATGGCGACAAGGTCGTTATTGTAAGCAATGCAATTGAACCTCTGGTCAGAACTGTTGCCAATAATATCGGGGTCGGGAATGTAATAGCCACAAAGCTTGAAATAATTGATGGTTTGTATACTGGTAAAATAATCGGAGATGTTGTTTATGGAAAGATAAAGGTGGATGCGATAAGGCAATCAGGGATTAGTCTTGAAAATAGCTTTGTCAATGCCGACCATTATTCAGATTTACCGATGTTTGAACTGGCAGAGTATCCGGTAGCGGTTAATCCTCATAAAACATTATTGAGGCATGCGGAAACTCATAATTGGAAAATTTTATAGAATCATTCTTATTCAGTAGTATAAAAATTAAAGAGAATACTATTTTGAGCTATAAGGACAACTTGTCTTAAGATGAAATCTAAAATATAGTAATAAAAAACGTAATTATACACTTTAGATTCCGAACCATTATAAATTATATTTGGATATCAAAAGTATCTGACTTTCCTATTATTGGAAGGAAACTGTCAAATATCTTTATATATTATTAAGGAGTGTTTAAAAGGGGTGATATAGCAAAAAAATAAGGGGAAATGAAATGAATGAAAATTCAGCACAAACAGTTATTAGAAAGTTATATGCGTTAAGGCGTGAGCAAGAAGCTGGAGTAATTGAAATTGCATCTAACGATTCGAGAAGTGGCTCCGATTTTTTACAAAACCCAGAAGATTATATTCTTAAAGGCAATACCACATTAGAAAAAAAAATATTCAAAGCCTATGATGAATCAATTGTATCTGAAGTAAAACAATTAATAGATAACAAAAGAACAATTATAATAATAGCATATCCAACACAATATAAACTAGAACTGTATTCTTATATAAAAATTAATAATATTGGATCTTCAAATCGCTAATCACCGTATCAAGCATCTGAAAAATCAAGTGGTTGCTTCATTGCCACCGCATGCTATGGCATTGATAATACTCCTAAAGTTCTAACACTAAGATCTTTCAGAGGTAAATTTTTACTTACCTCACAGTTTGCCTATGATGACATGTGAACGGCAATTATCTGCAAATTTATGAATCCTTGTAAATTTTCCAAGGATTCAACGTCTAATAAAATCAGGGCAGATTCTGGAATATAGAAATCATGAGCACCAGCTCAATGACTGAACAGATACTGAAATTTTTATGATCACCATCAATAGACGGAGTTTGGATTCACAACAATGATGATCATCTTTGCACGATGTCTCTTGAAAATTCAAAGGAATAAGACAATGAGTATGAGCAAAAAGAATGACTTGTCTGATAAACAACTTAAAAAGTTCAGATCTCTTTCTGAAATGGAATTTGATATTCTTAAAAAAGATTTAGGCGAAAAAATAGCGCTCGATATAATTCTTCGTGCAAAAGCAGATATGGTTTATTGCAGCGAAAAGGAACCTGACATATGGCATTAATATTGAGTTTTAATATCTTTTTGTGTGGTGTATTCTTGAAAGAAAATTAATGTAATTTCAAAGTTATCTGTCAATTTTCTAACAATTAAACGTCTAATTGAATCAGGGCATATTTCATAATTCTTAAGCTTTCATAATGCATGTCTGAAAATGGGATTATTTTGGTCATCAACATTAGAAGGAGTTTTGACCTACTGCAATGAAGGTCATCGCTAACATGATGTCTCTGCAGATCATCTAGAGGACCTATAAATAGAAAAAATGAAATCGAGAAAAAAGGAGGCTTCAGATGGACGAGAGAAGAGCAAATGTAAGATCTGATGTTAAGCTAAAGGCAATATTCCGCAAGGATGATTCATATATCTTCAACACAAAAATCACAAATATCAGCATGAGCGGACTGTTTATGGAAACATCACTCTATATGAATTGGGGAACCAAGGTTGTTGTTGATATAGATGCGGAGAATATAGGTCAGATAATAGGGGTATATGGACTTGTCGTCAGAAATACCGAAACAGGGGCAGCCGTAGAATTTACCCGAGTCGACGCTGATCTTGACAGGCTTATTAAGACTGAAAAGTTAATGATAACTAAGACCAGGTCAGGATCGGCAAATATGAAAATTGCCCGAAGATAAAAATAATGATGGACACCTAACTTTGTATCCAAATCGTATTTTTATATTCTGGATGATGAGTAAGGAATTAAGCGGAAACCTTATTTAGCAAGGAGGATTCATGTTCGAAACTGCAAGTACGAGAATTCAAGATGCATTAAAAGAAATTGAGATCATGAAAGAAACAGGTGAAAAAATTCGTACTTTACCTTGGGCAACATATGATAAGGAAGAAGACAACACGCTTTTTGTATCATCTGACCCGAAATTATTAAGATTCTTCGACTATATTATTGTTGATGGTATGATGTATTATATCGGGTTTAAAAAAATACAAAATAAGAAGTAGTGCTGCTATAACATAGAGTCTGCTTCTCATTTCAACGAGTTGATTGCATGAACATTCACATAGATCATCGCGGTAAAGCTGTTGTGGCATATGTTCAAGGGTCTAATCATAAACAATATGAAGACCGTTTTCGTCTCTTGAGTAAGGATATCCTATTGGTGTCAAAACAGGATCGTGGTGAGATATTCGCTGTTTTCGATGGGATCAGCAGTGCTCCTAAGGGGATGAGTGCGGCTCAGTATATGGCTGATCAATTGATTGAATTTTACCGGCAGACTGAAGAATATGGTCCTACCTGGGAAGGGCTTCAAAAACTATTATATAGCGGCAATCTGAGCATATGTGAATGGGGGCTTATGCCCGGCACGGATAGACCCCTGGGTGGTTGTGCAGGTACTGTCGTATGGATCAAAGATAGTAATCTAACCGTGCTGCATGCAGGCGATACAATGGGAATATTGATTCGGGACGGGATCTCAGTACAACTCACAAGTTCTCATGAGCAAAAAGGGGCAATTTACCGCTATTTCGGGTTTGGAAAAGGCCTCGTTATCGATGTGAATCATTACCAGGTCCAGGATGGTGATTTGATCCTGTTGTTTTCTGATGGAGTGACCAAGGTCTTCAGTCCAATGGAAGCCGCCGACATAGTGATGAAATACGGGGATGCTGAAAAGGCCGTCTTCAGACTGGCCGATGAAACGCGCATGAAGGGTTCTACGGATGACATCACCGTTATTCTGGTAGAGATCGAGGAATAAAATACGCCGTGTAGGATACCCAAAGCAACAAGGGCATGATTAATATTTCAAACCATAATATCTTAACGATTTACACAATGTGTGAGTAGTCAAATGAACAAGGGAATTTATGTTGCAGATAATCGGACGGTGTTTCATGAAGATACCGGCAAACTCTATTTTTTTAGCAAATCTTATGTCCAGGTCTTAAAAGGCTGGCCAAAACCGTGTGCCTGGATAAGAACTTATGAGACACCCCGTTGGACTCATTGCCGTCCATCTATTAAAATTCCCAAAGGAAATCTGGAGGGGAAAATAAGGAAACTGTCCATGCCGTATAATCATCATGGTCAACTGCTTTTACCTGAATTTTATTATAAGAAAGAATTCAAGAAATGGGAAGATCTGGCCTGGAACCGCTGGTATGATACCATCCCTCTCCATGTGCGGAAGTCAGTCAGCATCTATAGGGACCGGCAATGGCATATGCTGGAGTTTGTAGCATGTTGTGGCCCGGTGGCTTTGGATTTAATAAAAGCCAATCCTGCACTGGCATATGCCCTGGCGTCAAACTGGGTATTCCATAAACCGCAGATGAATCAACCGTTGCGCTTCGCCCAGGAACTTTTGAAAGCAGGCAAAAATCAGCGTGATGTTCTTGCATGGCTGGGTTTCCAGCCATCAGAGCAAATCCGCAGAATTCTCAGGAAGATAGTAGCCCGATCTGTCAGCATAGGTTCCCTGCTATCTTTACGGCAAAGGCTTCAGGATGACAGAGTCGTAAAAACCCTCAGTCATCTGGACCGAATCAACAGAGGAGTTATCAGGATCATAATAGACCCTGAACTATTCAGATTTGTCTCACCTGTATTTCTTCATGAACTGTCCCAGAGCAAAAACGAAGACAGAAAAGCTACCACTGCATGGGTTTT
Source organism: uncultured Bacteriovoracaceae bacterium (assembly GCA_964400685.1). Taxonomy (GTDB): domain Bacteria; phylum Desulfobacterota; class Desulfomonilia; order UBA1062; family UBA1062; genus DATCTV01. The sequence continues at coordinate 27,405 of CAYNVT010000002.1, forward strand.
AAGACACTTTAAAGGAGTGTATGAATATATTCTTTCATCGAATAGAAAATTTCCAGTATTGAATTCTTTAAAAAAACTGGATGAATTCTGTATTATGATTCAGAATAAAGTATGTAAAATTCAAAGCGGTAAAATCGATGTCGCATTTCCACCTCCACCCGTTGCCGGAACACCAAGCATAATTCCTTTCGTCAACTCACATGAATTGATTGAAGAAGGAGTTCTGCAAAAAAACTGTGTAGCAGACTATATTGGAAATGTTGCGTTTGATAAAAATATGTACCTTTACAAAATCCTTTCTCCTGAAAGATGCACTCTTTCATTGGAGAAGAACGGCTCCCAATGGAAGATCGGACAACTGGCCCGGGCATGCAACAGAGCGCCTTCAATTGAAACCATATCTTTTGTTAAGACTTGGCTTAAGGAAAATACCGCAAAAGAAGTTCTGCATGATAATCTATAAGACATCGATTAAATCTCCACATACTATGATGAGAAATTGAACTGAATGAGCTTCGGCTGAAAACCAAGAACTGTTAAATTTGGTACAAGTTTTGTCAAGATTTCCGTCAAAGGTCGTCTTTTAAAATAATGGATCGACAATCAATAATGGAGGAAAATTTATGAAGCTGGTTTTTAAGCGTGTGCAGAATATTAAGAAAAATATTAAGATATTTTACAGCCTTCTTATCGCCACTTGCCTTATTTTGAGCGCATGTTCCCATGTACCTGAAAGACATGTTCAAAGAGATGAAACGGCTTCAAAAAACATATTTGTTTCAGAGAAAGATCCGGATATCACCATCAAGCCGAACAGTGACTTTATTTATATCGGGAGCAAGGAGCTTTATGACAAGGGCAGCAGAGACACACAGTATGTTGAGAAGATGGAACAGTACACTTACATCTACGTTTCACAGGGAAAAGCAAAAAGAATACTGGTAGTCAAATTCTGTACCATAATTGATGACAGCTATACGTTTTTATCAGATTTCTTTTCATTCAGAATTAAAGGGATACTGGCCAGAGGAACCGAACTCTTGAGCGACGGAAACAAATACGGGTATTGTATCGGAACCATGACCTCGGAATATGATGATACTTCTATGGCTCTTGTTGAAAAGGGCTATCTGCTTCCTGAGTGCCTGATGGTCAAAGAGATGGGTAGGATATATTCAGAAAAGTACGACAAAAAAATCCTCATTTCATATTACGAAGATATAGATGACACCGGAATAGACTGCAGCGACTGGCAGTGGGGCCTAGGATCAAAAGAAAAGAAGTACTTTATCGAAGGTTTCATCAAAAGAAGCAAAGAGGCTTTTTATATAGCCAACAAAGATTAGAAATAAGGCTGTTTGCTGACTTCGGATTCAATTTCGAAATCTATCAGCAAAAGAGCGTAAGGTATGACATGATGAGAAGTGCTGAGATGAAATCGATATCTGCTTTTCACAAAAAAGAAAGATCGATGGTTCAGAGTAGATCACAGCAATGCAACATATGAATCTTCAAGCAAAATTAATTATAATTAAAAGGAAATGCTATTGAAAATGAATTAAGTTTACTGTAGCGTAAAATTATATTGTTAAATGAATTAGATCAGTGAATCGATTAGGGCGGAGGTAATTATGTCGGATTATTCAAGTTGTCCCAATTGCGGTCGCAAAGCCAGGAATGCAATTTCGAGCAATTATTTCCTTGTGTCCAAGTGCAAAGATTGCGGGAAAGTTTATTGCAAGGAGTGCGGCGGAAGTCACTGTCCTTCATGCGGTTCATCAAAATCGAGCGAAACCGGTAAAGTGTATGCGAAATAGTACATCTATTTACAATCTCTAACTCGGGCTATGGATACTATAATCAAAAAGAAGAGCTTATGATTCCAATAGAGAAAGATCCATTCAGAGTAAGAGGAGATAACGATTTCCCATATCATGCATGCTGTGCATGTTGCGGCCACATGATAATTCAAATTAGTGGCCACTTTTGGTGTGAGCAATATAGAGATGATGTTGACGCAGACCATGTTTGTAAAAGATGGACACAAAAATAAAATAAATTTCACAAAAGATAATATGGCTTAGATTAATATCAGATATGGTTTTAAAGGAGATTATATATGTATTCCTGGGATATGAATAAGCACTTATGGCAAGACGAAAAAGCCTTTAAAGGTTTTGAAATTGCAGTTGTAGGTATGAGTAAAGCTTCCTTGGATAACCCTTTTGATTTTAAAATGATTGCCGATATTTTGGATGGAATTATGCAATCATATGAAACAAAATATGGTCCCATTGAAGATCCGATCTTCTTTTGGTATTTTGCAACAAGCAATGCCTTTTTCCTTCAAACAGGAAAGAAGTTTGATGAGCTTGGACGAGCACGAATTGCCTATATAATGAATGGATATAAAGAAGGTCTAACCAAACATTTGCTATACCCTTCATATACCAAAGTTATGATGGATGTAATTTTTGAGAATGTGGAACAATTTGCTAACGATCATGATAATGTCTGGTTTTCAAGTAATAAACATAAGTTTGTTCCTATTCCTGATAAATAACCTAATTAAAGAGGCCAAGAAATGAGCGAGAAGGAATTCAAGCAGACTTGCCCAGTATGTGGGAAAAAATCCGAAGAGGTTTATTATTGTAGTCGTTGTGAACGATATTGGTGTCTATCTCTACGATGCCCTACAGCACCAAACCCATTAATTATGAAATACGGTTCATGGGAATTTAACTCTATTCGTAACTGTCCAAGGTGTAGGGATAGAGGACACGTTTATCTTAAGTGACATGAAAAACATATTAAGCTCAACCTACTCGCTAATACAACTAGATAATTATTTGTTTTAGGTTGACATGATATTTGAAAATATCACCTATTAAAGGAGATTGTAAATGAAGATAAAACTTAGTCAAGTTGAGCCTTTTAGCGCTCCTCATATAGATAAACATCAAGCTGCACTATTTTCAGCTCATTTGACACCGTCAGATACATTCGACTTTAATGGTGATAAAATACCAAAAAGTATGTTGCTACATACCCTGAAATTTAATCTTCCAAGACATAGTTTTGCACATGGATACTTGTTATCCATAGATGTTGATAGATTCATACAAATTTGCGAGACTGGAGTATATAAATCAATGGGTGAAATTCTACAAATCTATGTAATCGGTGCCATTGAGATCGAATATGGTGGCGAAATGTCTGATACTAAAATTCGAGCAAAAAGTTTAAAACTAAATCTACAATAAAGAAGACCAGCATTTAGCGAAACTATTCTTCGAAAGGAGATAATATGGACCTTGAATTAGTTGAAGATATTATTGAGTGGCTCAGGGAGTATGAATTTAAAATAGATATTGTTAAAAAGGGAGTATTATATAACCTGTATTATAATCTACAAAATCCAGATAAAAAATACGAATTGGAATTCTATAAAGTTGACGAGGCAGGTACTCTCGGTCTAAAAATTCAATGGCACTATGGCAAAGTAGTAGATTTAAAAGCAACATTATTTTGCCTAACTCTAAACTGTACACTCTTTAAAGATAGCGGACCTTTATTCGCCGGATTTTTACCAATGTCTGATAAAAGCGTGGATTTTATGCTGGTCGGACAGATGATCTTTTCTCCAAATACTCCACCAGAGGAGGTTGCAACACTACTTTTTTTTAATGCATTCATGAATTATCTCTTTTTAGATATTAATATACCAGGTGTCCGGCTATATCCATTCAAGAAGGATTAAATATCATGGCTATTTATAAGTGCAAGGATTGTCCTTTTTTTGAAAAAAAGGGGTCGTGGCCTGGCACGACTTTTTATTGTAACAAGTTCCACACAAAAGTCGATTACAATAAATCCGCCTGTTCCGATATGAAAGGTAAATAGATCGATGATTACGCTGGTGTGATCATTTTTCGTGGGCATATATGAAGGGTAAACTTATGCACCCTCTTAAAAAAAAGCCGGGGTCCATAGAGTGTACGACTATGGGGATTGATGCAATATGATAGAAATTACTGGCGAAGTAGATCAAAAAGAAAGAAGTCAGATGATGAGACCTGGGGTTGTTAAGCCGGATCCCAAGGAATTCACACATATTCCTGTCTTTCGCCTTCGGATTTTGACCTCTTCCGGAAAGTTAGTACAGGTATTGTATAAAGGCGAACCGCCGGGTGATGCTGATATCGGGCATGAAGTTAAAGTGAAAGGGGTAGAGAGAGGTGGTATTATCCACGCAAGGAGTATTTTCAATTTAACAACAGACTCATGGGTAACAGCGCCCCCCGGACTTTTACAAAAACTCTTCGGAGACTAAATCAGTATTATGGGAATATACGATAAACAAGCTCCAGATGATGACGTGACTAGCGCTGTTCAGATATTGGAGAGGAGGGACCTTGATCTCGTCACCGATATTGATCTGCACAGTTATACCGGATCAGGAAGTTCTGCTGCCTGGGAAGGGGCGCAGTTTGAATTTTTGAAAGTGAAGGCCATTTCAAGGTCACTTGCAGATAAAAAGTCTGATGTTGAGCGTTACTTGATGGAAGATGTCTTGTCTGGACTGAACGGTCTGAAAGCTCCTTTTGTTTATTTAATAATAGGGTCAGAATTGAAGGTTAGTATTTACCTTGGGATTTTAAATAAATCTATGACCAAAACTTCTGTTCCCCTTCATCTTGATATGCTTTCAAGTTCGTTGCAGAGCACATTTCCTGACATAGAGCTTGAGGCGTTGAGTAAATATGATGTTGATAGTAACATTGTGCAATTTATTCAAAAGTGCCGGTATTATGGCATAATGACCGGAGTTCCAACAGCAAAAATCGGAGTAGAAGAACATGGAATCGAACAGATTGAGCGGTTGTTGAGAGGACTATACCGACAGGAATTTGGGTATATGATAATTGCAGATCCTGTTAATGATATTGATGTAATCAAGTCATTTGATGACATAGCAAATATTATCAGGGAAAAATCTCCATTAATAAAGGAATCAAAGCAAGTTAGTCAGTCATCAAGAGTTACTGTGAGCGGAGAATCGCTCAACAGATCAGTGCAATATTATGTGGAATTGCTTGAGGCACTGCTTGGAAAGTTACAATTGGCTAAAGCTCAGGGCATGTGGCGGACAATGGCTTATTATTTCTCCCCAAGCCATGCAACAACAGCCAAGATGAGCACTTTGCTGAGAACTGTGTTCAGTGGAGAAGAGTCAGTCCCTGAAGCGATTCGTACTATTGCTCTAACAAACAAGAATCCATCAGCAATCCTTACTCAATTCAGGCAGATTGAACTTGATTTGAACTCTCATACGGCATCTTCAGCAGATCATCCATTGCAAAAGATAATAAAACACAAATTTGCATCAATCCTGAATTCCCGTGATCTAGCCACACTGACACACCTTCCAAAGGAAGAGATGCCTGGATATGACGTCAAGGATACTGCGAGATTCGGTGTCTGTCTACCTGACAGGAGCTCTGCAGATACTCTTACTATTGGCGAGATAATAGATCGTGGCAGCGGTACAGGTAATCATTATGGCGTTTATGTACAAGAATTAGTTAAGCATGGTTTAATAGCAGGCGTGACTGGTAGTGGTAAGACTAATACCTGTCTGAATCTTATCAGTAGGCTATGGAAGAATGGTAATTCTGGAGTGCCGTTTTTGGTTATAGAACCTGCAAAAGCCGAATATCGATCTCTATTGAATATAGAAGGGTATGAAGACCTGCAGGTATTCACTCTCGGGGATGAGATGACTTCTCCTTTCAGACTGAATCCCTTTGAGATAATGGAAGGGGTAAAACTTCAAACACACATAGATAACCTCAGGGCGGTTTTTAATGCAAGTTTTGTCATGTATGCCCCGATGCCATATGTTCTCGAGAGGTGCATCCATGAAGTATATAAAGATAAAGGATGGGATTTGACCACCAACCTGAATAGATCTTCTGGAACTACTGATAGAAGTCCTTATGGGGTATTCCCAACACTGACTGATCTCTATGAGAAAATCGATCCTGTAGTTGATGCCATGGGATATGAAGACAGACTGACGATGGATATTAAAGCTGGATTAAAAGCCAGGATCGGAAGCCTGAGAATAGGAGGGAAAGGTTCGATGCTTGATTCTTCTCTGTCTATTCCCATGGACAACTTATTGAATAAACCCACGATCCTCGAACTTCAGAGTATAGGGGATGATGAGGAAAAAGCATTTATCATGGGACTTTTGATAGCAAGGCTTTATGAATACAGGGAAATTGAAAGCAAAAGAAAAGGAAACAATGCCGGATTGAAACATGTCACCCTCATAGAAGAGGCACATAGATTGTTAACTAAAGCCTCCACGGATTTCGGCAATCTTGAGAACGTAAGCACAAAGGCAAAGGCTGTTGAGACCTTCTGCAATATTCTTTCTGAGATCAGAGCCTTTGGAGAAGGCATTTTAATTGCTGAGCAGATACCTTCAAAACTAGCCCAGGACGCAATCAAGAATACAAATCTCAAGATCATGCACCGGATTGTTGCTAAGGATGACCGTGACCTGATGGGTGACACCATGAATCTTAATGAACAGCAGAACAAGTTCATTTCGATCATGGCCAAGGGTGAAGCAGCTGTTTTTTCAGAAGGGTTTAATGAGCCTTTCCTGGTTAGAGTATCACATTACCAGTCATCGTCAAAAAAGATAAATCCTAAGGTTGACAGCATACAGGATAAGGATGTCAGCCGGTTTATGGCAAATAAACTGAGAACACTTGATAATGTATTGGGCAGGCACAGCGGCTGCAAACAATGTCAGTATAAATGTGCTTATAGAGATACTGCAAATCATCTTCTTTCAAGTCAAGAACTTATCAGTTATTTTTGCAAATTCATATTTGCGATAATAGAAAAGCCAGACAGTTTAACAACTGTTTTCCCACCTTTCAGAGATGCCGTATTGATAGATTTAAGAGATTCATTACAGAAAGAAGAAGAAGTTAATGAGATCATGTTCTGCTTCCTGATAAATGCGGGTGAATCTTATATTCGTGAAAAGGGAAGGAAGTATGATCTAGCCTCGAAATATTTATTCGCTTTATTTAATACCTATAACAATTTTATAAATTCCTATTTTGCAATTCCTGTGAAGACACAGTTATCAGATGATACCAGAAGGTATCTTAATGTATTCCAGAGATGTTATAGAGAAAGTTTTGCAACTGAAAATGGTCCCTTTCCTGGGTGCAACGAGTTTTGTAAAAACAGGTGCTTTTTTAAGTATGATGTTGAACCACTTATTAAGGATAATCTAAAAGACAAAGAATACAAAGAAATTATAAGGATCAAAGACTTAAAACAGGCTAAAGCAAGACTTAGGGAATACTGTATTGAAACTGCCCGAAATATGACTCTGGGTAATAACGGTAATAGCCCTGATTTTGTGGAGAATATTGCACTCTGCTTTTTTATACAGAAATCAGTCAAGGATAGAATGGATAAAGTTTTGGATAATGTGAAAAATTGGTTTTTTAACATAAAGGATTAAATCTTAAATTAAGAGTTAGGGAGGGAATAGGTATGAAAGATGTTCCTCAAACTGATGAAACACCAGAAAAAGAGATTGCTCAACCACCTGAAAAGCAGCTCGATACATATGATAATTTAAGAACAGATGACAATTCAGGACGAACTGAAACCTATGATGATCTGAGAGAAACCGGCGATGGGAAACAGATGAGCACATATGACGATTTACGGGCAGAGGACGAAGTAACAGAAAAAAAAGACTCAAAATCTGACGCTGACTCCTTAAAAATTAATAGGCATGAAATAGTTGAACAGCGAAGAATAGATCAGGCTGCTGAGGACATCAAGCAAAATGAATGGATGAATCCCCAAAAATGGAAAACATTGAATGTCGACGATCAGAGACAAGCTCTCGAAGACTGTGGAAAATCCCTTGGAAAAGCATATGACCACCCCGAACCGCCAATCATAACCAAAGATTTGAACAATCCAAATTTACAAGGCACTTATGGAGATGGTTACTCATATCGTCCGGAAAGTCCTTATGCTGACAAGAATGGAGTTACTGGCGCTGACTATGGCATAGAAATAAATGAAAATAGCAGGAAGGATCTTTTTGGTGAAGATCCACGGAAGGCTGTTGAGACCTACGGACATGAGTTCAGGCATTCATATCAGCATGAACAGGCATTACGTTACGAAAAAGGGTTCGGAGTTGATGATCCTGAAAAGGCTAAAGAATGGTCGGAAAATTTTAAGGACAATAACTATAAAAATGCGCCGGATGCTGAATTAGCAAAAAGTGATCCTGAAAAATATTATAAGAAGTATGAGGAATACAGAAATCAGCCGGTGGAAAGCGATGCTCGAGAATTTGGAAGAAAATTATCTTCCAGTGTTTATTCGGATTACGAAAACATTGAGAAGGAAGAAAAGTGAACATCGAAACTTTATGGCATTTATTGATATTATGAAAAATGTAAAATTGTTGACGATCTTCTTGATCATGAAGATTCACTTTATTGGGAAAACATATCTATGGGGGATACAATTAAATGGATGACTGCTTTCTAATCTCAAGTGAGCTGGATCACTATATTTTCAAGGAGGAATGAATGGGTGGTCTTTCTAACGCACTCTGGCTATGGCTCCCGGTACTTATATATAAAATTATTGCGGCAATCTTCAGGACCATATGGAAATTCAACCTTTGGATTCTTCAGACGATCAGTGGAGTACCCTTGTATTATTGCAGGCCTGAGTACCGTTTACCGGCGATTTTTTTAGGGACGTTAGGGTTGTTATTTGCGTTAAGCTGTCTATCAATAATCCTGACATTGGGTTCCGTATCGAATTACAATGCTGAAAACATAAGCCAATTATTTGTATTTTGCATTGTTGGGCTTGGACTGCTGGTATTATGCAGAGTCCTAATAAGAAGAGGATCAATTTAAAAATGAAAATAAAATATAAGAACACAAATTATAATATTCAATTTGGAATGGGACAACCATTGACAATGGGTGTTACGATAATAGGTGGAATATCGATCGTACTATATATCCTGACCCAGACGAAGAGAGATATCCTTTACCCTTTGTTAGGATTCATCCCGTCCAATGTCTTTGGAAAACTCATGGTCTGGCAGTTTGTAACGGCTAATTTTATGCACATTAATCTGACACATTTAATCTTTAATATGTTCGGGCTTTACATGTTCGGCTGTCCTGTTGAAAAGAAGATGGGGCAAATTGAATTTATCAAATATTTTCTTTTCTGTGGAATTGGGGGCTATTTGCTTGCATTTATTCTATGGCTCATCGGATTAAGTCCGAATCATCTTATTATCGGAGCTTCAGCCGGAATTTATGGCTTATTGTTAGCATTTTCTCTTTTGTATCCTAATCAGAAGATATTGCTTTTCTTTGTCATTCCTATGCAGGCAAAATGGTTGGCTGTAATCTTCGGAGGATTAGAATTTTTCCTTATGTTCAGAAGTGATGGCATCAGCCACATCGGACATCTTGGGGGATTATTGGCAGGCTTAGGTTATTTTATGTATATGAAGAAAATAGACTATGATGATGAGGAGGATAATGATGAGGAGGAGAGCGATTCATAAGATATTATCTTAACAGGATAAACCTAAAAACGACTTTATTAGCGATAACCTATATGAATTTAGCATGCTATACAATTTATGATTTTAAAGTAATAAGTGAAAGGATAAAACTAATAAAAACGTTTTATTCATGCCTGTTTAAAGAGGTATTCTTAAAGAGAAATTCTTTGGAAGGTTTTTTAAACAAGATCAATAAATTAATTGAGTTAGAGTTAATGTCTGTTTATTCAAACTGTTTAATAACTCCAGTATGGGGTTCAAATGAATTAAATTGAACACAAGGAGATATCAATGGGAGGAATTGATCTTGGCTGGAGTGGTAAACAGGATAATCCCAAACTGCGCCAGCAGATGACCGAAGAACTGGTTATTCTCTGCAAAGATATGGGCTGGGAGCATGAGGTCTTATCTCCACGGCAGACATTCACAACCATAGTAGAACCCCCTTACTGGTACATGATGCAACATAACAATCCCATGTATTCAGGTAACCCTGAAACAAATTCTCCATCAGATCAAATAGAGCACAAATTTATTGGTGAGAAGGATATTACTGAATACGTTTATAAAATCCCGAATCCCTTGAAAGGGAAGATATTTGAGGTCGCACGTGAAGGAGTGATTATTTATCCCTATGGGACGGAACCCGATTTTATAACTGAATGCTCCTTTGCATTTATTCTTGGAAAAAATTTACCTTTCAAATTGCAGAACAATATCGCCACCCAACCAGAAAGGTTTCATGATGGTGAAAAAAGAAATGATCATTTTATTCTTCATGGTGATGCACGAATGAACAGCAATGCTGCATATGGCCTTTGCAAACTTATGACTATTATCAAGCGTTTATGGGTACCTGGTCTCACTTTTGATGCAGAAGGTATAGATGAGCAAGCAAAGAGCATAGCAGAAAATTTTGGGATGTTCCTCACATCAGGCAAACAAGTGCTTGCACTTTTGAGGAGTAGTAAATTCAGGGATCAATTGGCCAAGTTAACATCATTTGCCGAGACTAGAATGAATGTGGGCAATTATCCGAAATTCTGGGACCGTTATTGTAGTTTCATTAAACACGTAGGGGATGCTCCTATCCCTGATCTGGAAGCTCTCACGGCCATGATGAATAACAAGTATGCCAATAAATGGCTGAAGGTTAGTATTGCCGCTTTGCTATTCACTCCCGGTAATGTCCATGAGTTCTTGCGGAATCATGATATCCGCGATCTGGGCACCCTCTGTGAAAGGGGCAAAGATATCCTGATGTGCCCTTATCCACCCAGTGTTGAAGATATGGGTAAGAATGAAATTGATGTTAACCTCCGTAAGGCACTCTGGTTCCTTGCAGATCCACAAACCGACATCGATGAAAATGAAATTATTGGATTTGTAGAAAACATCCCTGAAACATCCCCAAAAACTTCACCTGTCGCTGCCAAGGAAAAAGTATCTGATCCGGTACCACATATAATCTGGAACGATACTGAACATTATGAGGCTATCTTATCGGATATTTCATGTCAGATGAATGCCATGAATCCAAAGAACATCATGCAGTTCTTCAACAGTATAGATAAAATTGATTTCTCCATGGACGTGAGCCATAAGGTAATCTGGCATGACGGAATAGCTATTGCAGTTAAAAACCTGGATGCGATCTTCTTTTATAATATATGTGATCTTTGGGCTGGTTTGCCGGTTGTGGAGCAGATGTTTCAGGTTGACCCCGAACCTATATACAGTACCAGGGATGATTTTATAGAAACATTCATGCCATTGTTATATACGAGTAAGGATGAGATAATCATAACTGGTTGCGGAAAGGAATTACGTTCAGAATTATTCAGATCTGTAATCTCTGAATGGAATATTGAATATAGGGAACCTCCTGAAGAAGCATGGAAGGTCAGCTACTGGATCAAGGAAAAGCATAGGGATTGGTATTTTTGGAAAGGACTTCTTATAAATGTGCAGGAACATGTGGGCGAAGACAAAAGTTCCATACAAATGAGTGTTTGCCCTTTCACTGTATATCCGGAGATCATTAAATATATTCACGGATGGAAATATTTCTTCAGATTCTCTGAGTTATGCAATCCATTGAATGATTATTTCTCACCGCTTACGACTAATCGTTTAAAGAGACTCGGATTCCAATTTCTGGCAGATCTTGTTCAAGTGTCTTATGAAACAATCATAGAGATGCTTAAGAAGACTCCGGGTAAAGGTGTGAGGTCAATCGAGGAGATAAGGGATGTATTTGGTAAAAAAGAAGATTTTCAAAATGGACGGATAACCTTTGGGATGAATCTAAAAGAGGATGTTCTTGGACCTGCATCAGCCTCGCGGTGGTGGCCGATGGCTAATCACAGACTCTGCGCTGATGCCCTCTGCAGGGGATGTATATATAATGAGAAAAGTGAAGACGACAGACGCATCTGTATTCTGCGGAATCAGACAATTCGGAATGAGCATGAAGAATTCTGCCTGTCATTTTGTTTACATGAAAAGATAAGAAAAAAACCTGATAATAATATTGCTTTAGGTCCAGTTTTTAGAATGTTTGCCTCTGGCACGATCGGTTTCAGACCGTATGATATCCCAGATAAAATGAAGGAGGATATATGAATTATGAGCAAGCCAGTAGATTGCTTGAACAAATCGAGAAGACCTCACTGGTTGAACTGAAACGTGAATTACTTATTAAAGCGACTGAATACGCCCATATCCGAGCGGAGTATTTCCTGACGGACCTGACAGGGAAAACCGAGATGGAAGACAGGCGCAAAAGAGCTCATAACTCCCTTATTGATGCCTGTAATATCCTGAGCAGAAATATGCGCAGATTGGAAGAGGAAAATGACTGGCGGGGGGACCTGGGCGATGACCGCAAGGTCATTGGAGATTTTGCATGCTATGTTCATTGCATCCTTGGAGTTTCGGCAAGATAATTCATGAGCGATAAAGAGATTATTTTCACTGACGAAGAGATCCAGAACTTGCTGGCCGGAGATGCCGGTTTCAAAAGGATGCTAAACGGCATGTCCAAAGGCCAGGCTGCAGGTGTAAAAAGCATTATAACGAATCACAAACTTCTGAACATTCTTATGAAATTTCTTCCCAAAAATTATAAGTACCAGTTTCAACAGATCTTCGATAAGGGATTGACCAAACCGGACCATGCGGTCAGGTTCTATGAGGAAGGGCGTTTCTTCGAGGCGAGAGAGATGCTCCTCAAATATATAGAGCTCTTCAATTACACATCCGACACCAAGTGGGGGGCCTTGAATAAGGCTGTGGATTTCTCTACAAAACGCGCGAGATCATTGTGTTATCACCTTTTGGGCGAGATCGAATGGACTCTGGGAAATGCTGAAAATGCTGGCTATTGCTATGGTTGTTCCCTGGAGATTGCCAAAGAAATCAATGATGTGGATACGATTGCAAAAGCGCTGCTGGGGTTGGGCATCTACAACGGAGAGAAGGGAGAATATGGCCGGGCATTTGATTACTGTCAGACTGCCCTCAAGACCATAGAAGGCTTGCCGGAAGATCCGTGGAGGTTGCGCCAGAAGACTCTGAATGCAATGGGCGTCATGTTAAGTTCTATCGGAGAGTCTGACGGTGCATGCGAATGCGCCTTGCAGGCGCTTGAAATATGCAGGGAGACAGACGACCGTAGAAACCTGCCGGTATGTCTGAATAACTTTGCAATTAGACTGGTTGGTATAGAGGAATATGAAACAGCTTTAAATGTGCTCTATGAAGGTCTTGACATTGCCGAAGAGGAAAACAACCTGTGCATGCAGGCCCTGATACTGTGTAACCTGGGGGATGTTAAGGGCATGTATAATGGTCCCGATGCAGATGAAACAGTTATGGCAGACATCGAATTATTATATGAAAGGGCTTTGCAATTGGGTGAAGAAACCGGTTCAAAACCAATACAAGCCTTGGCAATGCGTTCTATTGGTCAACTCAACTGGCGCATGGGTGATTATAATGCTGCACTTGGCTATTTCGAAGATGCTTTGCAGATATGTCGGCGCATTGGTGCCAGGGCTGACGAAGCAGGGATTCTGCTTGATCTCGGGATGTTCTTAAGGGATGGCTTTGATGATATTGAAGGGGCTTGTCAGAGGCTGAGGGAATGCATTGCAATCATAGAAACCATGAGAAGCGGCCTTAAAAGGGAGACCCATCGCATAACCTTTGCCCATCAAAGCATTGAACCTTACGCCTTGATAGTGGAAAGTCTGGTGCAGTGCGGTCATATTGAAGAGGCTCTTACCTATGTTGAGAGGTCAAAATCCAGAGCCATGCTTGATTTGCTCGGCACAAGACTGCAAAAGAATATGCTTCTTAAAAGCGAGAGCCCTGAGTTTGTGCGGGCTTTGACTCTTTTGAAAGAAATGGATGAACTTCGTATGGCCCTTGATTCGCTCCAACACGATGAGGAAGGCGGCGATGAAAAAAGAGGAGGTCACACGGCATCAGATGCTGAATTGTCCAATGCCATGATTGATGAACTTATTCTTAAGGAAAAATCATTTGCCGCCGCTTACGCAGCCTTCAGCGCCGTTGATCCGGAGACGGCATCTCTCGTAGGTGTAGCGCCAGTGATGTTTGACCATCCTGCAGATATGCTGGATGAAGAAACGATCCTGGTAAACCTGTATCAAACAGATAAGGCTTTGTTGATGTTTTTTGTTGCAGGTGATGCCAACGTTGAATCTTTTACTGTACCCATGTCTGGCCTGGAAGCTGAAGAAATCATTTGGAACCTCACGCTATCAATGCAGGAAAGCGCTACATATGATGTTCGCGCGCATGCATATATCAGAGAGGTGCAGAGACCTCTGACTGACCTTTATGACAGATTATTCCAGCCGGTTGAAAAGTTGATTTCAAGATATAAAAGGATAATCATAGCTCCTCATCTCTTCTGGCACTACCTGCCGTTTCATGCCTTGTATGACCGGAAGGGGAAAGCCTTCCTCTGCGACCGTTTCGAGGTGGGGATTTGCCCCTCCGCTTCCGTGCTTAAGCTTTGTATTGAAAAGAACAGGACCGGCAGGGGCAGCGCATTGATAATGTCACGCGATAATGGTGATCTGCCTTATGCAGACCATGAGGCTGATCTGCTGGCAGCCTCCTTTTATCCTGAATGTGCGGTATTCAAGGGACAAGATGCTAATTGGGGGAACTTGAGGAGCCGGCCAGAAGGCTATGACATAATCCATCTGGCATGTCATGGTATGTTTGACGGGTCACAACCTTTTCTCTCCGGTATCGATATACCGCCTGACGCAGATGAAGCCCGGAGGACATATCTGCTTGATCTGTTCGATATGCACCTGAATTGTACACAGGTGACATTAAGCTCATGTGAATCGGGGATGAACCAGTTCACATCGGCCGATGAATTGACTGGCCTAAGCAGGGGATTGTTCTATGCAGGTGCGGCTTCGGTTATGTTGAGCCTCTGGAAAGTCGGCGATGAATCCACATGCCAGCTTATGGAGAATTATTACTGGCATTTTGCAAAAAACATGCGAACGAAAACACGAGCCTTGCAGCTTGCCATGCAGGCGCTCAAATCACGGCCTGAATTTGCACATCCCCGATT
This sequence comes from uncultured Bacteriovoracaceae bacterium, assembly GCA_964400685.1. Lineage (GTDB taxonomy): Bacteria > Desulfobacterota > Desulfomonilia > UBA1062 > UBA1062 > DATCTV01. The sequence goes on from CAYNVT010000002.1 coordinate 42,692, forward strand.
CTGGGCGCCATTTGTCATAATGGGGGACTGGAGATGAAAAATAATCCTTCAGAAAGGAGAGCTGTCAGATTTGATCGGAACTAATACATTTAATGAAATTTCAGTCTATTTTAAATGCTTTTTAGTATTGAGGTTCTTGTATTAGCGTACTCTTCTTTTGAAATTAATCCTTTGTTAAAGAGTTCCTGAAGTTTAGCTAATCTTGCTTCAGGAGTTGATGTTGCATTTTCGCGCCCCCTAGATTTTTCTCCAGCAATCTGCTGTAACATAGATATATTTTCTCTTGTTGCTTCTATTTGGTCGCTCTGTTCTTCATATGGTTCATCATCAATAATCTCTTGCAATATTTGCCTTTCATTATCAATTTCAATAAGAATCTCTTCCAATGTTCTTTTTTCCCAGTTTTCATAATAATCACGTCTCATACTACACTCCTCAAATAATTAATTGTCAGAATCTCAATGCTTTCAAAAACTATATTGCCGCGAAATAATAATGTAAAAATATTAACTCGACAAGTTTACAATATATCCTGTTTCCTTAATATTTAAGAAGCAACAGGAATTAATACCCATCTCTTAACTAGATAATTTTATTTACCAGTTGTCATATTGGATCATTATAGACGTCACACTCATCTTCAAGCCATTCTGACAGGTTTTCTTTAGTAAGTTCGCGCATTGGCAATCGTGTAACACTGAACCCTGCACTTTTGAGCTTATTGACCATTATGGGGGCCTCAGAAGGATTCATTGAGTGAATGAGAATTGGAACTGATCGAGGCACATAATCAATAATTGCATCAACAACGTTCATACCTGACAGCTTCTTTTCATCTGCGCAGACAATTTGTTCCTGCAAATCATGATCAAGCATAATTCCTGAATAAGGTGAATCGCCCTGGCGACTTCGATGATCCATTTTAACTACACCGAGAGCTCTTCCTGCTGATGGCGCATGAACAACCCTTATATGTTTCGGAAGATACGATATCAGGATTCTCGCACGTTCCTGATCATCTTCAACCAGCAAGATCCTTTGAAAAGTGGGATTTTGATGTAAATCCATAATATGTTCATAGACGAAATAAATCCAGAAAGTCGACTTCCATTTTTCTACCAATCGTCTTGACAAAATAAAATCTACTTGTTAGCTACCCTTAGAGTTTTGGATTCCATTTGATTGGGCATCAATAATTCCATAAAGAGGAGGGTACGCTCTTCGGACAGGAACATATGCCGCAAAGTCTGAATGTAGAAAAGATGAGATTTCAAGACTACCCACGTTTATCCAATGCAGATCTTGTATCCATGTGCATAAACAAAGACCGTGATGCATGGAATGAGTTTTTCCGTCGATATGACCACGAAATTGAAAGAGCCATCATTAAAACCTTAAGACGAACAAATTATTACGTAGAAAATCAAGACTACTACCAGGATATCGTTTACGAGATAAAAGAGCCTGTTATTGTGAAACTTTATCGGGACAAAGGACTTGAGGGCTGTGACCATCCGGAACGGGTAAAGGCATGGTTATGGAAGATTGCAATCAATAAGACTGTGGATTGGTTGAAGCAACGCAACGCGGTAAAGAACATACCAAAGAGATTTATCGAGGATACGCTGCTTTCTCTATATACACCTCTTAATGAAGATGAAGATATCATTTTGATCGATAAAATCGAAGACGATTATGAAAGTGGACAAATAGATCATGATGAAGCCCTAAAAAACATTATCGATGATATTTTAAAACGGATAGAGGAGATTGACAATATCAGGGCATATTGGACACTTAAACTAAGCCTGATTGCCCACATACCGCTTACGGATAAAAATATACTAGCATTGGCAGAATTTAATGGTATGCCTGTGGAAGATGTACAGAAAAAACTGGTAGAAATTTACAAGTATGTGGATAAAAAGATTCAAAAAAAGGAGAAAAATGAAGCAAAAGCTATCACTCTTGGTTACAGGATTTTACGTCTCCAAGCTCTGAGTAAAATTGCTGGCAAGGAAGGCTTTTCTCAAAAGCAAACGGAATTAGAGGCTGAGATAATGGCGTGTTCTGTCCAACGAAAAGATTGCATTACCCAGAGCCAGATAGTCTGTCGACCTTCAAACATGGACATCGGTCTGTTAGTCGGGTTACCGATAGATAAAGTCAATCAAGTCACTAATATTCTCATTCGCATTCGGGATTCTTTGTCCATGAAAGCAGGTTATGTACAGGAGGATTAAGACTCTATATAGGGATTCACAAAGATCCCTTGGATATTATTATGTAAAGTATCGTCTATAAGGAGTAGGGATATTGGAAAAAGATAAAAAGATGTTTCTGGAGAGGGTTATACACATGGAAAAGGGATCCCTTAAACCAGAAAATATTAGTAAGCCCATTCCAAACTGTGAACGGTTTGTAGAGGATGATTTTGATTCATATGTGAGAGAGAAGATGCCAGTCGCAAATATTGAAGTTTTTGAGAACCATTGTGTACAATGCATAAATTGCGCTAGACGTCTGATCCAGGCAAGAAAAACTTTGATTAGGGAACGGGAGAAAGTTAAAGCAGAACAGGGCTATCAATGGACAATGCATCTACTGGATAGGATAGATCAGGAGAAACTAGCGAATGAACCTGTTAAAAAAGACTTCAGTGCAAATATCATCAGTATTATACTAACTGGTATACAGGAAGTTCTTCAAGTGGTTCAAACAACAGGGGATGTTTTGGAGTTGGTGCCGATACAGTCGCGAAGATATCATTCAAAGCCAATATCTGTTGGTATGGACACACAGAATAAAGACAATGGTGGAAAGAATATAATAAATGCACAGGAGTATGAAAATCAGTCAGCCATTCAGATCGTACAGGAATTTGAACAGCCCAGTATATCGGTCCAGTCGACCATCACCAGAGAAGGCACTGAATATCTGCGGGTTGTAGTTTCCGTATACGATAAGGATGTTGATGATTTCATATCAGGGTTAGAGATACAAATACACCAGGGTCCGAATCTTGAACACACAACTCTGAGTGATTTAAACGGTGAAGCTAGCTTTCTGCTAAGTGTCGCGGTGGAGTATAAGATTGATATTATACGTGATAATACGTCTATCGGACGTATCCACTTAGAAATGCAAACACCTGTTTAATGATGAAATATTTGATGTTTCATAGAGAAGTTTTCAATTAAAGTTCTCGTATCAGATATAGAAACAATGTGATATCCTTAAAGAGTTATTGGTTGAGGTATATTTAATGGTATTATAGGAGTGAAACGCTTGTAAACCCATATTACTAATTTACCCATATATGAATAATTATGAAAAAATGTATTCATCCAGCAAATTTTGAGGTGACTTCATGGACGAGAATAGGACCGAAAATAAAGTGATGAATAGAAGATTAGATAAACTTGACGAATCTATGGTGTGCATGATGGTAGGTAGTGATCTAACCTATAGGGCTCAAGAAGGTCAGCTTAAACCCGTCATTGGCCGTAATGAGTCAGTCGATCATATTCTGGCACTGTTGTCTCGAAGGGGCATGAAGAATGTTATACTTACGGGGGACCCCGGTGTTGGGAAAACAGTTCTAATCGAAGAAATCGCAAATCGGATTGCTAATGGTGATGTGCCGTCAACAATGTCAAAAGTTAGAATCATTCAGACATCTTTTTCCGAAATATGGGGTTATGTAGCAAATAGTGAAGATTGGGGAAAATATTTGAATACATTAAAGAAATTGTTGACCGAAATCCATGAAATGAATGCCATTTTATTTATGGATGAAATTCATTCAATCTTTGGTCATCCATACAGCATGGCATATCTACGTCCATACCTTACCGAAGGGACATTGACTATTATCGGTGCAACTACTGACCATGAATATTATACATTTATAAATAAAGATCAAGCAACTGCAAGACGATTCGCTCATGTCCGAATCGAAGAAGCCAGTGAAACAACTACAATCGCTATATTGGAAAAAGAATTATCCCAAATTGAATCCATATATGGATGTGGAATCGAGAATGAGGAAGTCATTAAATATCTTATAAAATTGAGCAACGCTTTCATTCCATACAGAAGTCAACCATCCAAAGCACTTGAAATTCTGGATCAAGTAGTTGTTTCCAAGTCAATCAGGAATGATACAAGTCCGATTGCGAAAGCTGATATACAGAAGGCCATAAGTCAAGCAGTCAATATACCCGAAGAGGCCATATCTGCACCGAAAGAGCGACTTGAAGCTATGGAGAATATACTAAATGCCCATATCCTGGGTCAGGAACAAGTTATTTCCAGGCTATGCAGGAGACTGTTGATATCAAAAGCTTCAGTTTGTGTAACGCCAGAACGTCCTGATGGTGTCTTTATGCTGGCAGGTCCAACCGGGGTGGGAAAGACGGAATTGGCAAAGGCTCTTTCGACATACCTTACAGGAAGTGATAAAAATCTGATACGCTTGGACATGAGTGCTTTTTCTGGAGAGGAATCAATCTACTCGATCCTCGGTTATCCAGGGAAACAAGGTACTGATGATGTCCAGAACGTGCCCTTGCTGACTCGCCAACTAAGAGCACAACCTTACTCGGTTCTGCTTTTAGATGAGATTGAAAAGGCACACAAAGTTGTGAGGTTGTTGTTCCTCCATGCATTCGATACAGGGAAGATGATTGATAACATAGGAAATGAAATCTTTCTTCGCAACACCGTTATTATTATGACGACAAACGTAGGTTTTTCGGTCAGGAAAGCAATCATATCAATACCTGGACAAACTTTGGACAGGAATAATTTGGAATATGAGCATGCTGCAACGGAAAAAATAAAGGAAGAATTTCCTCAGGAATTTCTAGGTAGAATTGATGATATCCTTTTCTTTAAACCGTTAACCAAAAATATTATGAACGGGTTTGTTGGGCAAAAGATACGCTGTTTGGAACAAATAACAGGCAAGAAATTGAATGCAACACAGAATGCAATCAAACTGATTTGCGAAAAAGGATTTCATCCTGAATATGGTGCTCGTGACTTGAATCGAGCCGTTGATGAGTTATTGGGTTATAAACTGGCGCTTTTAAAGTTTTCTGTTGATTGGGATTCTATTTCAAGTATCAAAATTGATAGGTCAAAAACAAAGGATGAATTAAAATTAACAGCAATATAATAGGCAAATAAGAGGAGATAAGTATATGAAATATGATGATATCAATCCGAAGAACATACTTTATAAGAATCGCATCCTTTTTCTTTCTGGTGATATCAATCAGGAAAGGGCTTATGATATAATTCCAATGTTTATGGTTTTAGACAGCTTGGGTGAGGAACCGATAAAACTTTATGTTGACAGCCCCGGCGGCGAAATGTCTGCCGGATTGGCAATTTACGATGCCATGCGATTTATAAAGGCGCCGGTTTACACAATATGCATCGGTCGAGCGGCTTCCATGGCAGCATGGATTCTTGCCGCAGGTGCAAAAGGAAACCGTATCGCTTCTGAAAATGCCCAGATAATGATACATCAGGGGCGTACTATGATGGGTGGTACATTTACCGATTTAAAAATCAGCATGAACGAATTTACCCGTATGGATCAACGTATGATAGATATTCTGTCAAAACATACAGGTCAAAGCCAGGATAACATTGCCAGAGCGCTTGAACGGGATTGCTGGATGACCCCCAAGGAGGCAAAAGAATTTGGTATCATTGACTCAATTGTGTAAGCATACGATTTGTAATAGAAATAGCAATAGGAGGTACTGAAAATGTCAATTCTAGTAGGTAATGAAATCCTGGCTGCAATAAAGCGAGGTGAAATTATCATTGACCCACTTGATGAATCTCAAGTCGGTCCCGGTTCTGTTGACCTTACTTTAGGGAATGATTTCAGGGTTTTCAGGAAACAGAGTAAGATCTATCATGTGCGTAATGAATCTGATTTTGCTGATGTCACTGAATTAGTTTCATTGGCGAGCGGGGATTATATCTCAATAAGCCCTGGTGAAATGATTCTGGGCATTACAAAGGAACGCATAACACTGAAGGAAACTATTGCCGGATGGCTGGAAGGTCGCAGCCGTTTCGCCAGGTTTGGCCTGGCTGTTCATGTCACGGCAGGCTTTATGCAACCCGGCATTTCAAATCATCAGGTATTGGAGATAGTTAATTTGGGCCATACGCCGCTGGCACTGTATCCGGGGACAAGAATCTGCCAGTTTATTTTTGAACGATGTGAGGGTTCGGCAAAATACCAGGGCAGATTTGCTGATCAGGTAAAACCCTGATAATTAAATTAATTCGGAGGGAGATATGAAAGATGGATCAAAAAAAATTGATTATGATAGTATCTTAAATAATATTCGAATTGATTTGTTTCCTTCAGAAAAGGAATGTGCTAACTATGCAAAATATGAACATCTTCCTGAATTTTTAAATAAGATTGATGAAAATGATTGGATATCGGTCCTCAATCTATGTGATTTAAAAGAATTTAACCAACGGAATCTCGGATATGGACTTTTAAAAAAATTTAATTATGAGCCAATTAAAGATTTTGTAATCAGACGCTTATCTAGCGATGATTTTTCTTTTAAAGATAAGGTTGCCTTGATATTTGTCCTCCTGGATTATGAAGGATTAGAATTAAAATATCATGAAAAAGCATTTCATATATTTAAAGAAAATAAAGATAAATTTATTGATCATATTAAGGATTGGTTAAATGGAATGAGTATAGTTGAGTATTGTAAATCAAGGATTAGTGGTGAAACGCCTAAGCCAAAAACCAAGCATTGGTTATACTTATACTGTTTACATCTGTCAAAAGAGATTGTTTGGGATATTTGTAAAAAAGAGACTTATTTGAATGATATAGATGAAGTTGTAAAAAAAATGATTATAAAGTTAGATGATGAAATTGTTACTTAATAATAACTAAGATTTTCATGCGTATTGAAATATTATTTTACTAACTGACACTACAAATTTGTCTAAATAAATCTGATTTTATTCGGAATAATCGCGAAATCAAAAAGATACAATAATATAACATATAGATATTATTATTATTCATGTTGGTATGTATATTGCTTAAAAGAATATAAAAAAATATGGGGAGCCAAAAGGTGAAGAATCTCCTGGTTGTTGATGATGAAGAAAATTATAGGTTTTCTATTCAATTCGCATTGAAAAAGCATTACCAGATTTTTCTTGCCCGGAATATGGAAGAGGCATTGGAGATCCTGAAGCGAAATGATGTCAAGATAGACATGGCACTGATAGATATACGACTGGCAGCCGAGGATGATGAAAATATTGATGGTATAAAAATTCTTGAATGGATTCAAATGAATCAGGAAAACATCGATGTGTTTATGATGAGTTCATACAAGGTATTTGACTATGGTATTAAGGCTTTGAACCTTGGCGCCAGACACTTTTTTGAAAAACCACTAGATATTATATCACTGAAAACAATACTGAATGAAAAGAGTTCTTCTCATGGGGGATAACTATCTTCTGCAATTTATTGCAAATGGCTTGATCATGGGCTCTATTTATGCGTTGACGGGTCTTGGTTTTTCATTAGTTTACAACACAACCCGTATTTTTCACATTGCATACGCTGCCCTTTTCACTGCGGGCGGGTATGCTTGTTATGTCTGTTCTGCCAAGGGCATCCCTTTTACACTTTCAATCAGTATTGCAGTAGTGGTCACATCATTTGCAGGTTTTCTAATAGAGAGAGCGGTTTATCGGCCTCTTTTTAAAAAAAATGCTTCTTTGGTCGTATATATAATCTCTTCCATTGGCGTTATGGCCCTACTTATAAATCTTATAGCTCTTGTTTGGGGAAATGAAGTGAAAATGCTAACATCCGGCATAAGTAGCGTTATAAATATTCACGGATTGACCTTTTCGATCATGCAGATTTACCAGTTGATATATTCTATTGTATGCATCATCGCTGTGATGTCTTTAATAAGATATACAAAGGCCGGTATTTTTTTACGATCGATGAGGGATGATACGGACCTGGCAATGACTTTCGGATTGGACATTTTCCGAATGCGGTCATATATTTTCATCATAAGCTCTGCCCTTGTTGGCCTTGCTGGTGGGCTTGTAGGTTATGACGTAGGCATAACCCCTTTTGGAGGTATGGATATTCTACTTATATCCTTGGTAGCCCTGATAATAGGAGGAATCGGGCATTTCGAAGGGGTTATCCTGGGAGGATTCCTGTTAGGAATCATTCAATCTTTAATCGCATATCAATTGTCGATAAAGTGGTCCGGAGCAACCGTATTCATAATACTGGTTGTTTTCTTAATTCTCAAACCTCAAGGTTTATTCGGCCGGAAAGCAAGGGAGATTTAATGAATTATCTTCTTCATCTGCTGATCATGATGAACATATATTTACCATTGATTCTAGGAATGAACCTTCTTGCAGGCTATTCAAACATGATCTCCATGTGTCAGGGGGCCTTCTATGGCATAGGGGCTTATATAACGGCAATTGTCATTGTTAAAATGAACTTGGGTTTTATGCCTGCAATATCTCTTGTCTGCCTCGGTGCGATTTTGTTCAGTCTTGTCATTTCCCTGCCGTCATTGAAGCTGCATGGTGACTATTTTGTTCTTGCAACACTCGCTTTCATGATGGTTACATTTTCGATAATGTATAATTGGATACCTGTAACTAACGGACCTTATGGAATATCAGGGATTCCAAGACCCACTCTGCTGGGCATCGTCAAGATTGACACGATAGGCGCTTTCGCTCTCTTATCATCGATGGTTTCTGTATTAATGGTAATTGTTTTCAGGGCATTGGTTCATTCTCCTTTTGGAAGGGTTCTTCAGGCAATACGTGATGATGAAACACTTGTGGAAAGTTCAGGGCGGAACATTTTCCATTTCAAAGTATTTGCATTCGCCATCTCGGCAGTCATGTCTGCAATAGCCGGTTTTATGTTTGCTACCTACATGACATATATAGATCCTTCCAGTTTCACACTTGATGAGTCAATCTTTATATTGAGTGCTGCGATTATTGGAGGGACAGGAAATATAATCGGTTCAATAGTAGCTGTCTTATTTATAATATCTATCCCTGAATTGATTAGACTGATCCAGTTCCCTGATGCTATAGCGCCCAATATCAGGCAAATAATATACGGGTTGATTTTGATCCTGCTCATGTATTTCAGACCAAAAGGCCTCTTGGGAAAGCACGAGTTTGGAAAATGAAAGGGGAAACCATTCTCGAAATCAATGATATTTCCAAAAGGTTCTTTGGAATGAAGCCGGAAGAATCCTTCTGGGTCTTGAATGAGATAGATATAAGCATACGACGGGGTAAAATAAGCGCCCTTATCGGATCTAACGGCGCTGGAAAAACAACACTTTTCAACATCATATCAGGGTTTCTGCACCCTGACGCCGGAAGCATTGTTTTTTTTAATTCAGCAGGTGATTCCCATTGCTTTGTCAATGCATCAGACAATAAATCAAAACGTTCTTTGTCTATTCCTCCTCACAGGATTGCAGCTCTCGGAATCGGCAGACTATTCCAGGATGTAAAAATGTATCCCCATTTAAGTCTGATTGAAAATATAATCATGGGTTCACAAAACAGACTTGGGGAATACCCTTTTTCTTATTATAAGAAAAAAAATAGAAAAATTGAATATGAAAGATTACATAAGGCTATTCGCATTGCAGATCAAGTCATGGGTGATTCCTTATCTGAAGAAATACCAGATTTACAACCAACTCAAAGCATACAGCATAAGCCCAAGTTCTGGCCTTATAATAAATACATCACATGGAAGAATAGCTATAATAACTATGGTGACATATTTGTGAATCCTATTTTCAGCTCTATTCACAATGATGTACTTTTGAGAAACGCCGGTGAATTTTCTTTCGGCCAGCAACGACTAATTGCACTGGCAGGCCTGTTCATGGGGGAATACGATCTGCTTCTTCTCGACGAACCGACCGCGGGAGTTAATCCAAAGATAATCAACAAAATATTGAAAATGATACGGCATTATGTTGATGCATTCGGAAAAACCGTTATCATGATTGAGCATAACATGGAAGCTGTGCTTCAAATCGCAGATGACTGCTATTTCATGGATGACGGGTATATTAAACATTTCGGTTCTCCGGCAGATATATTGGGAAACCCAAAAGTCAGGAGAGAATATCTTGGAGTCTGAAATGAATGCCATGGAGATTACTGGACTGACAGTTGGTTACAACAAGCGCTCAGTACTGAAGGAGCTCAACCTAAACGTTGAACAGGGTAAAATGATAGCGATTGTTGGACAGAACGGCGCTGGAAAATCAACGTTTATAAAATCTGTAATGGGATTTGTTCGGCCTTCATATGGCGTTATTAAACTCTTTGGAGAGGATTTAACATCTGGACAGGTAAAAGATAAAATCAAAAAAGGAATCTATTACTTTATGCAGGGTGGGAAAATATTCCCTTCACTAACAGTTATGGAAAATCTGCTTTTTGCAGGTCACACCATTGATAAAAATAATCTGGAATTAAGGATAAATGCAATTCTCAAACTAATTTTTTCTGATAGTGAACAGGAAACAATCCAGGATGGGAAAACCACAAAGGCGCAGTTTTTGAAAAAAAATGCAACAACCTTGAGCGGCGGAGAAAGACACAAGTTAGCAATTGCCATGGTGCTTTTAAATTATCCAAGGATGTTGCTTCTTGATGAACCTTCTGCGGGTCTTGCTCCGCAGGATGCAAAGAAAATGTACGATATCCTGAATTCTTACAGAACTGAGCGTCAGATGACAATTATTCTGGTCGAACAGAATGTCAAGCTTGCTGCTGAAAACAGCGACGAGATGCATCTTTTAATGGGTGGCAGTATTTTACGATCAGTGAGTTGTACAGAACTGAAGTCTTATGACGGTAATATTGACATGCAGAAACTGGATAAATTCTTCTTTTAACGGAGCTATATGAGAATATTATTAGTAAACCCTTATTCATCCTATAAAGCATCTGGAATGAGGTTCCAGTTGCCGAACCCTGCTTTAGCTTCATTAACTGCCGTATTGAAGGAGGCAGGATTTTTATTGGATTTGTGCGATTTTAATATTTTTGAAAATCCAATGATCGGTCACATTGAGAACTATCTTGAAGATAATAATTATTGTGCGGTTGGGATAAGTGTTAGTATCGATACGCTGGAATTCACATCTGGGATTATCAGAAAAATAAAGAAAATAAATCCCGATTTGCCTGTAGTTATCGGTGGAGTACCCCTTAAATATCAACCTGAGCTGTGGATGAATGAGACAGGAGCCGATATTGGGGTTATTGGTGAGGGTGAACAGACTGCACCTGAATTATTTACTGCGCTACATAACAAAGTGAACATATCGAACATAAATGGTATTATTTATAAAGAGGACAATCAATTATTAGTAACTCCGCAGAGATTGATTTTAACTAGTTTGAACTGCCTGCCGATTTCAGATTATTCACTCTTCGATTTGAAGTCATATTTTTCCAGTCAGTTCAGCAGGTGGTTATTTAATAATCTGAAAGGTTTTTATGTCATGACTTCAAGAGGGTGTGTGTATAACTGCCATTTCTGCTCCTCTATAGGAGGCATAAGGGCACTGACATCCGAGAGGGTAGCGCAGGAAGTATCCATGATTGTCGAAAAATACAAGCTTGAGTCTGTTTTTTTGCGTGATGACATTTTTACATACGATCAGAAAAGGGTGTATGAAATTTCAGAAAAACTAGGAGAGATGAATATACAATGGTTATGCATGTCCCGGCCCAACCTGTTATGTAGGGCAGGTGATAAAGACCTCATTATGTATATGGCAAAAAACGATTGTCGAACAATAATGATGGGTATTGAGAGTTATAATCAGGATATTCTTGATAGAAACATGAAAAAAATTAATGTGGATGATATTGACAGGGCAATTGATAATTGCCAGTCTGCCGGAATTCGTGTAATTGGCTTCATACTTTTTGGGCTGCCGGGAGAAACAGAAGAAACCATCAGGAACACGCTTGAATTCATAAAGAAAACCAATATTGATGTATCAGCAAACATACTGCAACCTCTTCCAGGTTCAAAGATTTATGAAGATGCCATAATTTCCGGGAAGATAAAAAATGAAGTTCAATATCTGAAGGATTTTCATTTGTTTTGGGACAGGGAAGGGGAATATCTGCCTGTAAACATGACATTCCTTCCGGATAATGTTATTTTAAATGCAGCAAATGAAGCTCAATGCTTTAAAAATAAATAAAAATAAGAGGTGTAGCAATGGAAAACAAATTAAAAAAAATCATGTTCTTACTTTTAATATGTACAGTCATGATCATTTCCTGTAGTGGCGGTCAGAAAAAGGATAACACAGTCAAGCTGGGGGCAATAATTCCATTGACTGGTCCAATTGCTCCTATTGGCGAGTTAATGAAAAGCGGTCTCGAACTTGCCAAAGAGGAAATCAATTCACAAAGCGCGCAAACGGGCTTAAAGGTAGAAATTGTTTACGGTGATAACAAAGGTTTGCCAAAAGATGCTGTTTCTCAAATTCAAAAACAGATAAGCATTGATAAAATAAAATATTTCATTGTGAGTCCTACTCCTGCCTGCATGGCTGTTGCCCCTATCGTTGACAAGGAAAAGGTCATAATGTTTGCCGGTTCGCTGCACCCTTATATTACAGAGCAGAGTAAATATATTTACCGAACGACCGTAAGTAATGCCGAAGTTGATGAATTGATAGCCAGGTATGCAGAAAAGAATAATTTTAAAAATATTGCTGTCATCTACGTGGAGGATGACTTTGGTCAATCATCACTGCAATACTTTAAAAAGGTTTTCAAAGGTAATGTTATAGCAGAAGAACCATACAGCGAAAAAGACAGTGATTTCAGGGAACAGATATTAAAGATTAAAAAGGCAAATCCTGATGCAATTTTAACTTATGGTTATGGTACTGCTTATCCGATTATTTTAAAACAAATGGTGGAATACAATATAAATTTGCCAATCCTATCTGATACATCTATGGCCAACCCTCCGGTTCAGGCAGTAATAAACCAATTGCCACAGGCTTTTACAGACAGAATAGTGTTTGCAGCGCCTCTGTTCAGCAAGAGGTTTGTTGAACTTACAAGAGAGAAATTTTCCAAAGAGGCGAATTTGAATTATGCTTTTACTTATGATTTTGTTAAAATTGTTTCACAAGCCATTGAAAAAAATGGCAATGATGTCGAAAAAGTAAGGCAATACATTAATAATTTGAAAGATTTTACAGGCGCTGCAGAAAAGATCACTTTCCTGCCGAACAGAGACACTCGATCTGCTGTAAGACTTATGAAAATGAAGAATGGAAAGATCGTGGAGTTGGATTCTTGATAAGATATTTTTATTGATGCCTGTCAAGAGCTCATCCATAAAAGATGAGCTCTTGAAATATAACTGCAGCTTGGATAACTATTATGGAGGTTAGTTGAATATGAATATTAATGATAGCCAGAATAAGGTTATAAATACGCTATTTTTCGATTCAAAATATCTGGAGGAATCTATTAATAATAACAGTATTTCTAGATATCTTAAGGAACGCCTAGAAATCAAAAAAATATTTGGAATAAATTATAGTCTTAAGAGTTTGTTAAATGATTTTACTAAAACTGATGACACAGATTCTGAAAAAACTAATAATCAAATTACTGGGACTATTTCTTTTTATGATTCTTCCATAAAAAAATGGATAGATAGTTATATCCTTGAGTTTGGATTATCATCTGCCATGAGTGTGGTACTGAAACAATTCAAATCTTTTATCGCTGGGAAAGATTGTTATTCGTTAACGGAAATGCTCATTGATCCACGCAAAGACAATGATCATCTCGTAGAAAAAGAAATTAAAACATGTAAGTTTGTGAAAACAGATGAAGAAGAATTTGGTATTAGATACCATTTATATTCAAGAGATTCTAATGAGTTTGAATTTGAACATGATGGAAAAAATGTTATTAAAATCAAATGTGATTGTAACGAATACAAATGCAATGAAAGGAAGTGTCCATGTTTTAATAAAGATAACTGTATTAAGTTACCCGATATACAAAGTTGCCTGAATAGAATAATGGTTAAATTCGATGGAGATTATAAGACAATTGACTTTTTAAAAAACATGACAGAAGAAAATGAAGATCGGTATAAAAACCTCTTCAAAATCCTGTATATTCAACATAAGGTATTTAAATGGAAATATCTTTACTGTTTTGTAGCAACCTCTGATATTCCTGCAGGTGTTATTTATATTTACTCGCGAAATAGACTTGAATCGGTAGAAATAAATTTCTTCCAGATCCTTGCAAATCAATTATTCCTGCAGTTTGCACAGGGTGTAACTGTTGCAAAAATTAAAAATGATACAATAAAATCAGCAATTACTTCTATCCTGGTAGATTCGTTTGCTCACAACATAGCCGCGCACAGCCTTTCTGCTCTTTCCTGGTATTATGCGAACAAATCAGAAAAAGAAGTGAAGGCGATACAAAACTTAAAGAAGATTATTGATAATGATATAGAACAAGATGAACAATGGTTGAAAAATATAAATATTGAGATAGAAAAATATACGGCATTGGATAAGGATATAGCACATCTACTCAGATATATCAGGAACAAAGCTGCTTTCTGGAGCGGTGTCACACGTGATTTTGCCTGCGGCGGTGAGATTAAAACATGGTATGAGGTTATCAGCGAATTCATTGCAAATCCGCTATTCTTGGGCACCATTGCCCATTCTGAAGGCGTTAACATAGTAAAAATCAATGTTAAATATAAAGATTCAAAAAATATGGAGGGGCAAGGAAGCGAAGAGATCGACTTGTCAGCCCTTATAAAGGAAGATAAAGATAGACAATATAAATCAATACTGGCCAAGGATAAAATTATCCTGGAAGATATTAAGGATGTTCTTGACTCAGAGGAGTTTAGTGTATTCCTTCCAAATGGTATTGTAGGTCGTCATGCACTATTTACAATATTTGAAAACACTCTGCGTAATTTTAAGCACGCGATTGATAAAACTCAACCTGTTGATTTCAATGTTTTAATCGAACCATCAACTGAGGAAAAATTTCAAGAAAAGCAGTTTAAAGTAACTGTATGGCTGGGCAATAAGTCAAAGATTATGGAAACAAAGACTAAAGACGGAAAAAGTAAGCTGATAAAAGTTGAAGATGAGTTAAGACGGATAGAAGAACAATCAGTTACCATGGAGTCAGGCTCTCCGCGTATGGGTGGTAGCTCACAGGACAAGATATGCGCGTCAATGCTTTATACCAATACATTCAGTAAAGTGCACATGAAGCGAAAAGACGCTCCTTGGATAAAATCTAATGTCGAAGAAGATCAAACATGTAAAGAAAAAGGGGAAATTAAAAAATCATTTTCAATCTGGAAAGGTGAAATATTTAAAGTATTTAAAGAAATTAAAAGTATAGGTAATGAAGATAATGAAAATGCAAGCCGTTTCAAGTTCGCAATTGTTCCAGAAAGTACTGAAGAAAAAGAGGAGATTTTTTCCAAGCTGGCAGATCAAGGTGTTATTAGAATCCTGGAATTGCGAGTGAATGCTGCCAGTATAATAGAAAATGACGGAATTTATAAGCGTTGGAATGGAAGTTGGATTCGTGGAATAAAATCAATTTGTTTGTGTTTTGGGGATACCCCATTATTTATTATGGATAACAATTTGGCAATTAGAAAACTTAATACAACTGATCTAGAATACAGTAATCTTAGACAAATAATAAAAGATAATAAAACCATAGACGGAATAAAGATTATAAAATTCAAGCATGGGAAAGATGACGAAATAGAGAAAAAAGATCAAATTGACCACAGAGGTCAGTGTATATTAGGACAGAAATATTTCCCAAGATTTAGTAGAGGATGTCCTGACTGGGATACAAATAAAACCTCCTCCTTCGAGCAGCAGGATTTTATCGAAGCATTGCTTACAAGGATAAAGATATATGACAATCGCATATTTAATCGAGCATTTGAAAATGGAAAATTGGAATTATTCAAAGAGCATTTATTTTTAGATATTTGTGCTGAAGAAAATAAAGAAGGTAAGCCTGAGCTCAAAATAGATGAAAACATAAATTTTCTTGTTGTTCACCTCAGTATGATCGAGGCTATGGGTTATACTGAAGATAAATTTAACGAATTTATTGAAAGAGAAGTAGTAGAAAAAAAATATTTTAAAGACCATTTCAGGCTTGTTATAACAACAGGAAGAGGAAGATCTGAATGGAATAGAAATATCAAGCCCGAATATCAAAAATACATAATATTCAGACCGCCGGAATCATTGATGACGGGTATTGAGGATGGCCTGATACTTAAAGATGATTTTCAGGTGAAATATAACCTGGTTAAAATACTATTTGGCTCTTAGGAGGAGACATTATAATGAACAATAGAAGAGTTTTAATTATTACCGTAAAAGATCAACAGATAACTGGTAGTGATAACTTTCTGAAAGATTACCAAGTAAATAACTATCAAAAAGATTGTATCAGATTCATAGATCTTCCTAAAGAAGGAAATACAAAAGAGTCATTTAATGAATTTTTAACTAAAGTTAAAAATAACATAACGAATGAAAAACAAATAAATTATATTGCTCTAATCCATTCTTCCACACAAGTCGGAGATTCCGAAAACACAATATCAAAAGACGAGTCTTTAAGGAAAAAGATAGAGGAAACATTAGATATTCTTGTAGGATATTTTGAGGGTGGAGATAAAAGAATAAATAAATTACTTAATGATTTTCATCGTATTGAGCCGGATGCTTTAGAGAATGAAAAAATAAAAGATAATGTATTTAATGATATATGGAATGCATATATTAGAGAATCACCCCAAAAAAAATATTATGATTCTTTAAAGAAGTTCATTCCTGTATTAATTGATTTTCATGGGCTTAACGACTGTTCAAAAAATGAAGATGCTTTTATGAATTACCTGAAAGAAGTGAAAAAAGGAAAGAGATGGGATAATCTGGAACCTTCTGAATATGATGAAAATTTAAATATGTTTATTAGCAAATGTAAATCGCTTGAAAGCATAAAAAATGTCAAGGAATTCGAAACATGCTTTATTAATGGTGAAAACAACGTATTCAACGAATTCAGAAAATTGAGAAATATCACTGGATAATATTGATGAGACTGGTCCTTGTAGATAACAATGTCTCTGTAACAAAATCTTTACAGCTTTATTTCAGGAATGTCTTCTATGAGCAGTTGCTGGTCTATCCGGATGTTCATCAGGAACCGCCTAAGGATGGCGATTCAATAGTCCTTAGAGAGCCGGTAGAGATATATAATGCCCATTATTCGATATATTCACAATGGTGCTCATATGCTCTTAAACAGGGCCTTAACCTGCGTATAATAATACTTACAACTGAAGGAGTTGACCAGCTTGAACGAAACCCCTTTTGCATCAATATTATTGATTTAAGCAAAACATTACGGGAAAAATTCCAGACAATTTTTTCTTATCCAGCAAAGCCGGATACAACTATTCCTGATAAATCAAATTTTGACGACATAATTATTCGGCTAAAGACATTTTTCAAGGGGCATGGTGAAGGCAGCCTGATTAAAAACCTCAATGACATCTATCAGGATGTCAGTATGGCACCTGTACTGGTTGCGCAAGGCGACAATTCGGTGGAAGAATGCATTGATAAATTAATCCTTAAATGGGCTAAACCAAGATGGGAGATATTCAAGGAACGGTATCATAAATATCTTATTTATTTCCGTTATCTTCCATATTATACCGACATATTACTTCTTGCGGAAAATTTTCATACGATTGACAGCTATTTTACAAATATACCGCGGGACGAAAAGGAATTTATCCATACAGATATGAGACCCCCCTTTTTAAAAATACTCAAGACATTGGATGACATTGACAGACTTTATATTAAAAGCGAGGGGCCAATAAAATAATGGCAATTAAAGTTCTTATCATAGACGATGACCCTGCATTCATTGAAAGGGTGAAATTCGGCCTGAAACCCTTCAGATTTATCCCGGTTTCCAACATACAGATGGCAAAAGAAATGATTGACGATACCATTGATGTTGTTATGCTTGACCTGAATCTCGACCCCTCCACGGATACAATGGAAGGCCTCGAATTACTTGACTACCTGAAGAAGGAATACCCTCATATACCTGTAACCGTAATAACAGGCTATGGAAACATTGATGTTGCTGTTGATGCCATGAAAAGAGGTGCAGACGATTTTCTCAAGAAAAGGGACATGGATATAATCGAATGGCGGAAACGAATTGAAATTTTGGCAAAAACAAAACAGTTGAAGGAACAGGTTGCAGATTATGAACATGAAAAATATCAGTTTATCGGGAATACACCTGAGATTATCGACATAAAGAAGCACCTTCGAACTATTGGAAATTATCCGGACATTACAGTATTGATTAGAGGTGAAACCGGGGTTGGAAAAGAAGTTGCTGCAAAATACCTGCACAGTCACAGTCCGAGATGCAACAAACCTTTTGTGGTTGTTAACATCAGTTCTTTTCAACCATCTTTGCTTGAAAGCGCCTTGTTCGGTCATCGTAAGGGCTCTTTTACCGGTGCGGACAGGGACCGTCTTGGCTTTTTCCGCAAAGCAGATGGAGGTGTGCTGTTTCTTGACGAGATCGGTGATCTGTCTCTCGAAGCCCAGGGAAAGATTCTCCGGTTCCTTCAAGACAGGACCATCAATATCGTTGGGGAAGAAACAGATCTGTATATAGACGTGCAGGTCATTGCAGCGACAAACAAAAACCTTGAGAGTCTTATCGTTGAGGGAACATTCAGGGAAGACCTTTATTATAGGATAAAAAACTATACCGTTCTTATTCCTCCTTTAAGACATCGTACTGAAGATATCCCTCCTCTTATAAATCATTTCGCCACAAAGTTAGATTCAAACAAGGAATCAGGAAAACTTAGTAAGAAAGCCCTTGAAATCCTTATGAACTATGCATGGCCTGGAAATATCCGGGAATTAAAGAATACCATAGATTATGCGTTAATAAAAAGTGGCCAGCAATGCATTGAACCTTGCCACCTTCCTGCTGATATAATTAGTTTACCAAAGACTCAGAAAGCGCTTTACGATCCAGATATCGAATTTCCACTCGACATTGAAGAAAGGGCGAAAGTTCTCCAGCTAACCCTTATTGATCGGGCTCTCGAAGTTACTTTCGGCAATAAAAGCAAGACAGCAGAGTTTCTGAACCTCGACCTGGACAAGTTGATGTATAAAATCAAATCTAACCATACAATGATACTGAATGGACCATATGAAAGTATAAAAATGTATTATAAAAGTCTTTTCGTTGAAAAATGATTCTTATTTTTGTTAATAAAAGGGGCGTTTATGATTAAAACAATAGATTTCATGGGAAATAATGATTTATACGAAGCGATATCAGCATACTGCAAATTCAAATCTGAAGGTATTGAACTGATAAAATTAAGCAATATAGACAATACCACGAATAATGTATTGATTGTTGATCTTCATGATAAGGAAATTGTCAAGTCATTGGGTAAGCATTTAACGAGAACCGGTTCAGAAGAAATCCCTTTCATTGTAATTGTGGGGTTGGAGGACAATCTGAATGATTATGATAAGTACATTAATAACCCAATTATTGATGACTTGTCCCCCATCCGACTGATGACACATGCCTGCGGGAAAAGATATTTCAAATACTTCAGCCTGCCGGCTCAAATTTCAGCACTCATATCATTTATCCTTCATGACAAAAAACCATTAAAGAACCCTTTTAAGCATCTTTCCGAAATGGTTAATGACTTGCCAACAACAATTAAAGATCCTTTCGAAGATTTCATTATAGAAACAGGAAGATTTACCGACCCTGATTACAGAAGAATGAAGAGAATGAAGGTATTTCATGATGACCCAGATAGGCCGAAACATGAGATGCAGTATTATGATTATGTCATCGCTTACCTCAAGTATCAGAGTTCATTAAAAAACGAACCCTTCAACATACTGGTTATCGATAATAAACCTGGTGGTGTTAGAATTAAAAGTACAGATGAATCAAATAAACCAGATGATAGTATTATTAAAGGTATAAATAAATCACTTCGGGATGCCCTGAAGGACATCGAGAATATATTCAAAGGTTATAAATTCTGGTTAGTTGAAGAAAAAAAGCATTTCAGCGATTTAAAGAATCACCTCACTAATTTCCTTCAAGAAAAAAATAGTAAGGATCATGCAATCAATGAAAGGGCAATATTAAGCAAGATTAAGAATACCAGCGGTGAAGATGAGGACAGCAAACCTTGCAGATTCAATGATATTGATCTCATCCTGATTGATCTCTTTTTAGAAGAGGATGACATGAGCGGTATAGATTTTCTTCATCTGTTCACCCTCCTTTATCCACAGATCCCGGCCTTTATTCTTAGTAACAGTGAAGACCCTGAGATGATCACAAAAACCATAAAAGAGAAGGCTGATAACTATATTCTTAAAAAATGCATCTACTCAATGCCGTTTATTTATTACGATTATATAGAACAGCTCGGAAGACTGGTGGACTACATTGAAGACAAAGACCTGAAGAGAAATCTAATTGGCAACCTTCGTTACTGGCGATTTAAGAAAGAATTCATCTGGTTTGGTGACAAATGCTACCATATGATCAATCATTCTTTTAATCACACAAATAACAACTGGCTGTTAGCAAATCAGATTTTACCTCATATCATTGATTATATCGAGCAATCTGAACAGCAATTTTATGATGAAGACATCTATGTCCTAAGTATGGCCATCTGGTTGCATGACTTGGGTCATAAAGGCAACGAACATTATGGTGAACCCCATGAGATTAGAGATCTCCACGGACTGATCAGCGGGGAGATAATTATGAAACACCCCGAATCATACGGCATTTTCGGGTATAGTGAACAAGAAGGATGTTCATGTGTGTCTCCCTATAGATGGGCATCATTCAGTCACCATAAAACAGCATTAGAGAGTATAAGAGAGCGTCTGGCAAATATTATGAGTTCATGTTGCATGATGACAAATGTCAATGAAACCACTGATATTAATAGAATATATAAACAGGTACGCCGGTT
Source organism: uncultured Bacteriovoracaceae bacterium (assembly GCA_964400685.1). GTDB lineage: Bacteria > Desulfobacterota > Desulfomonilia > UBA1062 > UBA1062 > DATCTV01. Next base: position 63,978 of record CAYNVT010000002.1, read on the forward strand.
GACTATTCTTGAAAAGATTGCCCTGTTATGCATTTTCCACAAAAGCAACTTTCCATTGGATGAAAAAGATATTCTTCAATTCGGACAGAAGGGAAAGCGGATACCTCTAGATTGCTATATCAATAATGATCAGACAACAAGTCCTATTCACTTAAAAAGTCTCACAGATATCTTGATTGATGATAATTTCATTCGTCTTATGGCCCTCTTCAGATTCATAGATGGTCTGGACATTAATGAAAATCGTGTCGGCGATGGCACTGAGGAGGCAGTGAAGAAAGAAACCATTTTTAGGGATATTGAATATCAGAAGCTTAAGCTGAAAAGAGAGGTTGAAAGCTTGATAGAAATCAATCTAAGAGAGTCAAATCTTGAAAAGAGGTTTTTTAATCTCTTCTACGAGAGACCTGTCCAGGATCTTGAGAAAAACACCTGGATAAGTGATGACCTGAAAAAAGAACAGCGTCTGTTTCTTGATACACTGCGGATTAACCTGCCACTTGAGAATTATTATACATTATTGGAATACATTGAATTTTTATCAGTTCAAGATGGTCATTTTGGATTGCACAACAGCATTATCAGTGTCGATATTCAACCCATGGTATTACCTGTCGCAAAAGACGGACTTCCATGTTTTAAGGTCAGTTACAAATCATCCAAGAGGAAAGAACAGCTTGAATCTGATGATATAAAAGTAAAGATAAGAGGGGAAAAAGATGGAAAATCCATACGAAACCATCTGCTTGGTTTTAAAGATAAAGAAAAGATTGAAGAAGGTTATGTAAGGAAAGAACTTAACAATGGGAAAATATATTTAAAAGAATGGTTCGAAATAGATTCAACAGAAATTATTATAAAGACCAAAGATGATAAAACTGAAGAAGAAACAAGAAAAAAATAAATAGACAGGTTTTTTTCGAGACAGACAGCAAACATATAGAAGCCTATCACAAATGGGCGAGAGTTTATCCCAAATGGCTGATGAAAAGAATCTTCATTTTAACCTGCCAAGAAAACGATTTTTAAACGATTTGCCATTTACAGATAAGACGACGGAAACATGTGGTTTCCTTTTGCATACATCGACATCTTGCAATAAGGATATGTCGCTCGCGCCCGATTTCGATTTGTTTAATCTTGCATAAGCATCTTTATAAAGCGAATTGTGCCAGGGATTACGCGGACGACGGTCAATTATTGTCTGACCCAAGGCGATGCCAGGCTCAGTAACAACATCAACTTGATAGGTATCTTGTTTTGTAATCAAATCATCCCAGATGGCCAGGCCTACAGCCAGGGGATCATGCAGATAGCAGCCGTTAAAACTTTCGTTTCTGTGATAGAAATCCATATACATCTGGCAAATGTCCCAGGTAAAATTGCTATTCCCACTTTTGTTCTTAAGGGTGTGCAACTCACTTCGAGTCAGTGGGCATTGCATGCAGGCATCGAGACCGACAACCGTCATTGGGACACCGAAATTAAGGACTTCAGCTGCGGCATCGGGATCACAGAATGCATTGAATTCAGCGACCGGTGAAATGTTGCCGTGCTTCTCATAAGCACCGCCCATCCAGATTATTCGTTTGACGCGTCTAACCGCCTCCGGATCTTTACTTATGGCAAGGGCGATGTTTGTCAAGGGGGCTGTGGCAACAATCGTGAGGTTCTGCAAGGGGAGTGATCGTAGGGTTTCCAGGATCAGATCAACGGCCGATTGCTTATCTATTTTATCCGAAGATGGATTCGGATATTTCGCTGAAACATCACCTAGTCCATCGGGACCATGGATTCCGCCCGCACGAAACGGGCTCCGTTTAACCGGACGCCATGCCCCCATTGCAACAGGCGGTAATGGTTTTCTTTGGACCTGTTCAAGCGTTTTTATGGCGTTCAGGGCACATTGCTCAACACCTACATTCCCACCGCAAACGGTGATCGCCTTAACGTCTATTTCCGGTGATTTCATTGCAAGCATTATAGCCAGAGCGTCATCAACGCCTGGGTCCATGTCAAGAAGTATGGGGTGAGATTTAGATGCCGTCTTTTTCATAAGTGCCTTCCTTGCTCTTTAAGTATGTTATAGCTCTTTCATATTTGGATACTGAGGAAACAGACAGTTCTTTATCCAGACTGCTCAGAAGTTCTGCAATGATGACGATATCTTCTCGTATCATACCCTTACTTTCTATTTCAATCTCCACATCGGCTCCGATTCGCCTATCATTGATATCATTAAAATACACGTGATCTACACAGACCTCCGCCTGCTGATTTTGCTTGTTGTTAATTGTAATAGAAACACGATTGGTGTTAATTTTAACAGCTCTTACAAGAGATTTGCAGTCCGGGGCCAGATAACTGATAAGGCGGCAGGGAAGGGCAGAAATGCGCTCTCCTTTTTCGAGTAACTCTTTTTCTTTAATTGAGATAGGAGCTTCTTCTTCCGATCGGCTATACCACATTCCTTTCTCATTGGATGTTGTGTTTTGAACTTTTGTTTTGAGTGTTATTTGAACATAATCTTTTTTCTCGCGTAAACGAAATGACATTCCTGCATTGAAAAGACAAAAATTGATGTCATCGAAATAGGTATCCTTCTGTAAAACTGGTTTGGTTTCCGCAATAATCCCCATATCTAAAGATAATAATCCCTTCCGGCATGCCAAAATCAATTTCTCAAAATCCTTATCGTTCATGTTTGACCGTAATAGCTTACACTCAATATCGTAAGGAGAAGGGGACTTTTCCGGCGGTTGCGGGATTGTCGATAAATATCTATCCACTATTTCATTATATTTTTTTATATAGGGATGAACTGTGTTACGCCTACCTGCTGCATGTTCGAGCTCAGGCAAAGTCCAATAATTTTTACCATGGAAATCATTTTCCGGATATACAACAGTTTTAATGGTCCCATTTTCGGCATTCCATCTTACCCAATGAAAATGATCTGGGTCGATACCGTTTTTAGTCAGGGGATGAATTCTGTGATATTGGACTTTTGATTCAACGCCATTGACCTTTTTAATCTTTTCAAATTGTCTGGCAAACAGAGGACTGTGGGAATAATCAGGACGAGGTATGATGTAGTATAAATTAGGATTGATGTCTTCTTCCGCTGACAGATTTGAAACCACCATAGTAGGTGTTAAAATAGTATCTATAATATGAATTACACCGCCATCATATCGAAAGGAGTATCCATTCATATAGAAGAAAATATCCTGGCAAGAAATAAGAATTCCAAAAGAGTCCTTATTCATAGTCATGCGCCAGTCATCTGGCAAATACTCGTTTATGTCAGCGACGATACGGACAAACAGTTCAACTGATAATCCTCCACCACGTTCTTTGTGCCTGGCGATAGGATGAATATCTTCAGGATGTTCTTTATCTTGTGTACGGGAAAAGACAAGCATTTAAATAGCCTCCTTATATATAAACAAATTTTAATTTTTTCTATGAAGCAGTTTGTTCAGGGAAATAAATTCTTAGCATCAACTATATACGAAAAAGTAACTGATTCTTAACCAGTTGAACACTATGGTATATACGATTATACAACTTAAAAGACAACTTTGTTTTATCCATAGCATTGACATCAACCTTAACCGTGTATAAAACGAAGGATGAGATACTCTTACATGTGTGATAGATACATCCTTTCTTGAGATTGGGATGCATATCATAAATGTAGAAACAAAAGACGAATTTTCAAGTGGGGTAATATCCCTTGATGACAGACCAACAAGGGCCCCTTTTTTCAGGAATCACGCAGAAAAAGTCATTAACATCGTACTAGTGTTGAAAGAGAAAACTTTGAAGACTTTCTGCTCAAATTTCTCATTGAGAAGGGTTAATTATGACTTTTATTAGTGATAGCACCCTGGATAAACCTAAAATCATAGAGGCTGTTAGTGTATTTATACAGCCCCTTCAACTTGAAAGTCCCGATTCTCTTAATGATTATAAATGGTCCAAAATCAATGAAAACGGATTTGACGATGATGATATAAGAATTGTTCAGTTAAAAGAATGGCAGGAAGAAATCATTGAGTATGGAACTATTAAAATTCAGGCGAGATTATTACCGAAAATAGGTTGGATAAAAAAATGTGAATGGGTGGCGCTCATTATTGAAGCCCATTTGAACATAACAGATAATGATCTATATATTGATGATCTGCTTTCGTTTAACGTTGGATTTCGTAAATCAAGAGGTTTACCGGTCCCTGATAATAGCCATTTCGAAATGAATATAAATAATTATCTTCTCTCAAATGGAAAGCCCTGTTCAGATATTTATAAAAGATATGCTGATGAGATATTTGGAATGAACAAATATAAACCACTTTTAAACCTTCAAAAATCAGTCATACTTTCTCTTGGACGATTTGATCGTATTTTAACGGATAAAGACCTTTATCGTTTTGGCAGTGTTGCCTATCCCCATGAGCAAATTTCGGATGAATGGGTCAATACTGCAAGAGAGAACATGGTTGATCGCTGGATAAAAACAGGTTGGCGTTGCTTCGCTTATTCATACAGTATGGTTTATGCTCTCAACGAGTCATATCCAGGTAGATTAGATGATAAAATCAGAGGTAACTTTCTAGATAAGTATGTAAGAACTGGTGTAACAATTGCTTTGCATAGGGCTATGCTTCAAGAATTGCCCCTGAAGCTTAAACAGGCAGAGAGCTTGGCCGAAATGCGTAAATGCCATCAGGAAATGGCAAGAATCAATAACTATGTTGGAGTCCGATGGACTTCTGAGGGTACACAGAATACAAAAATTGAACAGATATGGCGCAAGGCTACAGGCATTGAAGACAGAATGAACGAAGTAAAGCTGTTGCTGGAAGAGAAGATTGATGTTTATGAGGCTCAGGAGGCAGATAGATTAAATAATGGAATTTTCATATTACAAATAATCTTTGGTGCATTCTATGGAGCACAAATTGGCCTGGCATTGGGATCGGATTTTGTCCATTTGATTTTGGGTATGGTGATTGGACTTGTATTGATATTTATATTTATTTGGTTAGAAAAACGAATAAAGATTTTAGAGCGAATCAAGAAAATGAGTATTTTTAAATAATAATGTTAAATTTTAAGAGGCTATTGTTTTTATGTATCGATAAGAATTGATCATAAATTCGTTGATAACTTTTTTACGATTACTATAGTTTATGCTTGTCAACTATCAGTGTATAATGAGTCATAGACTTATTAAGGTATATTTTTTGTAATGATAGCATCCTTAAAACATAAAAAGGTTTTGATATTCTGTCTTAAATGTGATTACGTTTAACTGGTTATAATTTTAACTGTTTGTGTCTGATGGTGTTATTCGTGATCTGACACACAGGAGGTTCTTAAAATGAACAAAAAAAAATATTACTTACTTATTATCTTACTATTGATTTTTCTAATCCCTCTTTTTGCCAGCTGTAAACAGAAAGTAGATGAAGTTAGAACAACGAAAGAAACTATAAATATTCAAAAGGTAAAAGCCATTGATGGGATTGATTTATATTTGCTCATTGATGAATCTGGAAGTATGAGCGGTCAAATGGGTACAGATAAGGCCGGACTGCGATTCGATGCCGGAAAATATCTGATCCAGAACCTTCTTGTAAAAAATAGTGATCCAGAGAATCCTAATCGAGTGGCTGTTATTCATTTCGGAGATGATGCAACTTCAAAAGGATTGATTGATCTTACTCTTGGTGGTGTAAAGGATCTGGCAGTGGCTGTTGATAGCGACAGCAAGATAAATATGGGGGATACAAGTTTTTTGAGAGCTCTTGAAAAGGTTGTGTTATTAGATTCATCAGCCCCTGAATGCAAGAATGTAAGGAATAAGATCATCGTCATTTTTACTGATGGTGAACCCGATGATGCAAGACATCTGGCCTCCATCCAGAAGTATTTCAATGAGATCCAGTTATACTTTAAAGAAAAAATGAAGGGATTTTCACTCTATGTTATTGGCATTGACAATCAATCATCTCGAATCAAGTTTTCCGATACCATGCCGGAATGGAAGAAAGTTGCAGGCGATAACAACGTTCATGTCCTTAGGGATGTAAAAGATCTATATACAAAATTCAACCAGACGATCCAACAGATATTCGAGTTGCCACAAATAGAACGTGTTACTGTAACTAAATCTGAAGATTTTGAAGTACAGCCTTATCTGGACAAGGTTGAATTCCACATTTTCACAGAATCAAATATAAAACTTGGTATCCGAAGACCTGATGGAAAACTTGTGAATGTAAAAGATAATGGTGTTTCACAGAAAACAGTAGGCCGGTATTCAATTCTAACCATTAATAGTCCTGAACCAGGTCTATGGAAGTATGAAATACTTGAAGGAACAGGAAGCGTTAATATCTTGAGGAACCCAATACCTTTCAGGCTACAACTGGAATATCCTCCGAGCGTATATCCTGTAGGAAAACCGCTCATGATTCGTGCTCAATTTACCAAGGCGAATGGAGAAGAGGTTAAAGAGTTACCTGATTATCCACTTTCATTTACTGCGAAGGTTACATCACCGGATTATCCCAATTATGATGAAGATGTTCAATTCCTTCCCAAAAACAAAATAAACAAAACTTATTATGCAAGTTTACCTGTGAAAATTGAGAAACCAGGTGAATATCATATTAAGTTGAAAGTAAAAGGCGGAACGCGTTTTGAGACTTCAAATACGCAAAAGATTTTTGTTCAATCATATCCGTACTTCAGCTTTTCCATTCCAGAACCACTCAATACATATCCTCTGTGTAAGAGTATGAAGATTGAGGCGACAATCAGACGTGGGAAAGAGATATCTGATCCAAAGAAAGAGTATCAAGATAACCCCAATGATCTTGTCCTTGTTCAGATCGTTTCATCTTCAAATAACCAGTCTTCTCCTGCTGTGTGGCTTAATTATGAAGGCAAGGGGAAGTACAGCTCAATTATCCCATTTGAATTGAAAGAAGGTAATTATACTTTTGCTGCAAAGGTTAAAGGAGAACCTAGGTTAGCAGACAAAATGATACCAACTGAACAGATTGAGGACTTTGATTTCTTCGTTTCTCCTACGGGAGGTCAGCTTACAAGTTCTATTGCTAAGATGGCTGGTATGATAATTTTAACCATTCTTATCATCTGGAGTATCTGGATTGTAATATGGTTAAATATATTTACGAAAAAATTTTCCGGATATTTAAATGTATCTATCGGAGATGAACAATATATTGAAGGATACCAGGAATTCAAGTGGCTAAGACCAATAACAGCAGATATTAGCGGTGTGATAAGTGATGAGGATTCCAGAAAAAAGAGTAAAAAGAAAATATCATTCTGGGTCAAGGCAAAAGGTGAAGATACAGTTTGTGTATATATAGGCGGGTGGGTTTCATTATTCCTTATGGGGATTATTTCGAAGAAATCATCAGTTTCAAAAGATGATGGAAATAGTGAACTTGGAGAATATATTGCGATTAAGATAAGTCAATAATCCTGAAGAGTATTCAAAGGAGGATCAAGGTATGGCAAGTGCATTCTTAGTGGTTGGTGTTGGTGGATGCGGTCGTGGGGTCTGTACTCACATTAAACATGATATTGAGCAGGAATTTGGTTCTCTTGAAGCAGCAAAGATTAAAATATTAGTTATTGATGGTCCTGATAAGGACGATGTTTATGCACTTCCAGGCGGTTTTGAAATTGATACCGGAAAAGATTCACCAGAGTTTTATCGAACTATGATAACGCCAGCACCTGTTATAAAAAATATTGCAGGGGGCAGAATCAGTTCCAATGAAGCTTATATAGCTCAATGGTTATCTCAAAAAGCAGCTGAAAAAATTCCCACAGATTCAATAGATCCAACAACAGGTTTTGGCGGGCATAGATCACCGGGACATGCTTACTTTTATCTTGATGTAGGTAATATCAAAACCAGGTTAGTTAGAGAATACGATATTGCTAGAAAATTACTTGGTGGTTCGGAAAAATCATCGAATCAGGTTATTATAGTTGTTGTCGGTTCACAGTCTGGAGGCACCGGTGCAGGTCTTCTTTTTGATGTTATGCATTTATTGAGAGATATTGCATTGCAGAACCATGATATGGTTATGAGCTTTCTACCTTTGGCGAACACATATCATAACCTGCCTTCCAGTCCAGGGCAGATGGCGAATCACAATGCACAGAATTTTGCTGGTCTATTGAATCTGATGCGTTTCATGACTACAACAAACAATTTCCCTACCATTATCAAGTACAGTGATATGGTTGAAGTACATAATGCACGCATTGCCGACATACCGTTTGTTATTGATGGAAATGTGCCCAATGCAAAGTTTAATGATGTGCCCCCACGGCTTGGTGTTGTTCCGGTAATTGCAGATTTTCTCCTAACAATTATTAAAGATAATATCAGGACATCAGTTCTTCAGCCACGTATTACTGACTGGGCACAAAAAAATATAGGAGCAGCTGAGTATCCAGAGAAGTATGCTGCTTTGGGGGCAACCTCAATCCGTTATTCCCATAAAGATATCCTGCAAACATTTTCATATCGGTTTACAGTAGCACTCTACGATCTAATTCTGAATCCAATTGGGACAGAGTTTGATAAGGGAAAGATCATCGCAAACAGTATCCTTAACCAGATAACCTTTACTCAGATGGTTGAAAACCCTCAATCTACTTCTCTGGAACCGCCATCACCACCTAAGTTCAGCCCTGAGTTCAGGACGTTAGGTTCGCGTATCCGAACAGGAAATCCCGGTGAACAACCTTTCCCCTATCCGGCGAAACCTTTTACTGAACAGATTGATTATGGACATAGTGTTACGCGGCTTGGAGGGTTACGTGAGAAAGTAGATGTCAAGAATGATGCAATTAAGCTTAAGGAGAATTTAAAGCTACGGTTAGAAACCTGGATAATGAATCAACACGAAAAAATCGTGACTAGAGTGGTTAAAGATATTGAAGATCAAATGAATGATGTTTTTTATGTAAAACAAGGAGAACATCTTGTCCCCAGGACTCTACAGGATTCACCAAGTTCTATTATCATTGCCAGGGATTTACTTAAGTATTTATTGGAAAAGCTGGAGAATTATCAAGGGCATTTATCGTCTGAGTTTAATAATCTTATGTATCCGAACGGACCTGAAAAGAACAGCATCATTGCTGAGCATCTGCTTAAGTTGAATGATGCTGAAACGAAAATGATTAAAAGAAGTAGTTCTGAGACTCAGAAGAAATATCTTGAAGTGATGCAAAAGCATTTTAACCTTGAAGTATGGGATATTCTTGTTCAAGGTTCTCAATCTATTACGAGTGATATAATAAAGCGGGTTAATAGCCTATGGAATCTCATTGGTGAAGGGGCGGATGGTTGGATCACAATCCTAAGGAAGTATCGGGATCTGATTAACGGAATGTACCAGGGAGATCTTGAAAGACGTCGTGGCTTTGATAAGATGCGTTTAAGGAGATACGTGCCTAATACTGGGAGCGAAGCGGAAGACCGGCTTTTTGAAGAAGTTGCCGTTCCGGTTTTGAATTCATTGAAACCAAAGGTTTATTGGACCTTTGCTATAGACTCACAGATTCCTGGCAAGTATGAGATTCTGATTAACTCCCCTTCAGTTCCCAACTATGATAACAAAAAATCAATCAACGATCTTCGAGATGTAATAACAGGGAAGAAATTGGAAGATGTTCATTATTATAATCCCTTCAGTCATTGTCAGTATGCAATCAACGAGATCGGTGGACCGCTTGATAACAAAACTGTCTGGGACATACTTGAAATTGAATGTAATGAGTGCTGGTGTAAGGATCAAAGGATACCACCTGATAGACGAAATTCAGATGCTTTTGCTTTATATCTTGCTGAGGATTTCTTGAAACGGTCTGATGTGGCACTTGATTATAGAAATGCAGATAACCTTTTGAAACAGGATTACACGATATGTTATCTTCCAGGAGATATAGGTAGTGTAGGTGGAAAATTCATTAAGGAGTTGGAAAATAAAGACTGTCAGATTTCATCACATCAGGGTCTTTCAAAAGAAGTGAGAAGAGTGAATCTGCACTTTAGAATACCTATCAAACAGTGGGGTTATTATGGACAGGCCCAAACAGATTACGTGAAATATATAGACAGCAAAGTGCCCAAAATACTTATTGATATATATCCACAGGAACAGAATGCAAACCGGATCAGAAAATATATTGAATCTAGGATTGACTATTCCTTCACCCAGGTTATAGAAACATCTGTTTCATCTTTATTATATGATTATAATATTTTTCAAAAAGCAGCTCTCTGTTACGTTATGGGCCTGATCCCTACGGTGGCAGGCGCTGAAGCGATTTCACCAAAGAGGTATTCTCTGTCATTAAACGCAGGATCAATGGACTTGGGAGAAGAGTGGGATATTTATACGCTTATGAATAACATTAACCGGCCGGAAAGAGAAATGACAGATAAGCATTGGCAATCAAACATAGATGTACATGATGAAATTACCTCCATCTGGAACATATTCTTACAAGGACGTGTACAAAATCTATCTGGATTGGCAGTGGATTTAAAGGCACAAGTTAAAAATATTCAGCTGCCTTCTCCACCAACAGGACAAACTGACTCAATTGACCCACAAGGCAAACAACATTTAACATTGGCCATCAGGGCTGTCGTAGAAGAATATGCGGAGCTGCTACAATGATAATAATGAAGGATTCTAAATAATTTTGCATAACTGTATTTATTGGATCACATTGCAATATTATTTGTTGAATAAAAGAATCTTTGCTAGGTATAGCAAACAAATTGGTAGATGCAACATAAGTACATTTTACGTTACTTTCCAATTCTTCGGAAATGTATACGATAATTAGTCGTCCCTGAAAAACCCGATATCAGATCAGATGGGCGCCCAATTGAGGCGCCTGTTATGTTTTTGGGGGAAGAAAATGTGCCATAAAATGAGCACAAAAAAGAAGCAAGCTCTTTCATGAGCTTGGAAAAGTTGAAAGAGCTGATGCAAGCATAAGATCAACATGCCTGTTTTCCCTTGGTCACTTTTCAACTGAGGTCTGATGGGTTTCTAGCCGAGTGTGTCATAGGTATGAAATAAAATAATCTCATGTACGGGTTCTCTAATCCAGTTAATTAAATTACAGTTCCCCATCAGGTTCAAGAATCGAATTACTTTTCTCAACTATCATTATATCCATAAATACTCCTACTTCTTAAAGACTATAACGATAATTTTCATGAATTGTGCTCACCATTCTTTAAACTGACCAAAATCAAGGGACGGTATGTCAATTTTTCAGGTTTATCATATTAGGTTGCATTTTCCTGAGTTGACATAAGATGGGTTATTAGCAGCTTTTCATTGATACCAGGTTTTAAATAGCAGGATCACTTCTCCTACCTAACTTTAGAATAAAACATTCTATGCATGGTCACATTTTTTGCCAAAGGCCGTCTATGTTTATCAAGAAAAAAAATAAATAAAGGAGATTGTAAATGAGAAAAGTATCACTGTTGCTATCATTGTTATTCGTATTATTGCTTTCATCGCCGGCTTGGGCAATAAATGTTTCATTGACAACTACTATTGAGGGTGGGAACAAGCCGGTAGTAGTTGGAAAGACAAATTTACCTGATGGTATGAAGCTTTCTGTTTCAATGAATAGTAATAACAGAGTTCTTATTCGTAAAGATACAGTAACAGTTGTTAGTGGATCTTTTCGCACTTATCCGTTTACCCGTAATGGTTCAGAGCTTAATGCAGGCTCATATACGGTTGTCATTAATTCACTTGGAACAGCAGACCAGCCTCCGTCAGTTCGAGATGTTTTAGGTAAAGGCGGTAATAAGCTTACGGGGGCTAATGTTATAAAAACTAAAAATGGGAGCAATATCATATCATATAGCTTTTCTTTTTTGTTAAGCAGTAACAGTTCACCAGAAAAGGAAAAAGCTTCACAAAGCAATGAAAAATCATCAACTGTTTCAAACTTTTTTAAACGTCCAAACGGAAACTTGGAAGATTTTCAGATGAAGGGGAAGCTGGGAGTTGGTATCGAGATCTCTGTCGCAAATTTTGGTATTGGCCCAACAGTAGAATATTGGTTTACTGATAATATAGCAGTGGAGGCATTTTATTCCGGTTTGGCAGATTGGAATGCATATGGAGCACGTGGTGAATATCTTATTAATAAACCATTCTCAATTTCTAAGATAAAAGCAAAACCATATATCGGTATTGGTTACTCTTGGATAAAAGGTCCATCTGAAGATTATGGCGGAGTATCATCCAAGATAGAGGGAAGTGGTTTCGACTTGCATGCTGGTTTACTTGCCTCTGTTCCATATCTACCCAAGAATCTTATGTCACGGATTGAAGTTAATTACTCAAACGCTGATGTAAAAACTACAGCCTCAGCTGGTGATTACACTGCATCAAGTTCATCTAATTTCAGCAATTTCGGTGCTGGGATAGGTTTATACTACTTCTTCTAGGCGAGGGTTAGAAAGCCTCTGATTTTGAGAATGGAAATTATCATGACACAGTATTTACAAAATACAAGTAACAAGGAATTAAAGAGGGATGGGATATATATTCCATCCCCTCCTTGTACGTTGTTCACTAATCTTCATAATGATCGAGATATGTGGTCGAAATCGAATTAGAATTCCTGGTGGATTTTTCCGTCCAGATATCAATCTCCCTTGTGGACAATTTGAAAAGAAATCATCCAGCTGATGTCAATTAATATATTTTCTAAATTGCTTATCCTTTCTATTGTAATCACTGTTGCTTGTAATCCTTCGTATGGGGCTGAAGGTCCGGAAATGACCGATCAGGAAAGTAATAAAGACCCTTCAAAGGAAAATCAGTTTGATACTTGTATCTCAGAGACAAAGAGCGCTTTATCAGGAATATCTTTAAAGCTTAGCATTGGAGGAGAAATTAATAATTGGAAAGTCGGGACAAGAAGCAGCAAGGAAGATCAGGAAAAGGTAATTGATTATGATTCTGAGGGGCTCGCATGCGCCAGACTTCAGCTAAGTCTGGGTTCTCAAAACTATCCTGTTTTATACACCATGTATGAAACCCCCTTTAACCCGTCAGACAGGCAAAATGAAATGCTCCGGGTCAATAGCAAACAAGAAGGAGGGATGGAACTTTTCACTGGTTATATAGATATAGCACCTATTGTAAAATATATTATGCCCTCGAATTCATTCCTAGGAGCAGTTGCAGAGTTTCTTTTTTCTGTAAGATTCAAATATACAAGGGATCTTTTCTATTGTGATGCTGATGTACTTAAACCTTCATACTATGTGCCGATGACGGCAACGATAGATTATGTTGAGCGTGTGTTGTCAGGTATTGCCAAACTTGAACCGGGAGAGGAGATAACATTCAAATCACAGTTTGATTATCAGGAGATAACTCTTCCCTTATTTGATTTAGGGGATCCTGAAACAAAATTTACAACGCACAAATTCAGGATGGGATATTTCCAGATGAAGTACGGCAAACCAACTGATGCGGTTGGTTTGCAAGTGGACAGGTTGCCTTTGATCTGCGAAACCGAATATGAATCACAAGGACTTGTCATTGCATTTCAAACAATAGATCCTAATGCAGCAGGACTTAATTTTGATCTCAGTGTGGGTCTCGGAATAAACAACAGCGTAAAATCGGCAATAGATTTCGATCAGGTGTATGGGAAAAAGACAGAAGCATCTTTTGCAATGTGCACACTGGCGATATGGTACAACTTGTATTTTGGCAAAAAAAATAATTCAGGATTTTTCACTACTGTCGGAGGCTCAGTCCAGCCTGTAATAGCTGTTATCAAAACTGATGAAGACAATAGTTACTCAGCTATTTTTAGGGATGAAGACACCCTGTTCAAAGGCTTTTTCTCTATCGGGTATAGTTTTTAGAAACTTTTGGCCATGGATGGGAAGATAAAGAATCATTGATTGATCAATAATTATTTTAAAAGTGAACATCGCACGCCCATCAGTAAACAAGGATCAAACAAAGATTGAAAGTCAGAGGATAGAAATTGGTTTGAACAGAACAAAACAGGGAGGGGGCATGGGAAACAATCAATTGAAGCGGATCGGCAAATATTTGCCATCTTATCTGGATCAACTCAAAGATCAGGTAAAAGCCTATCTCCAGAAATTGTTCCTACAGGATTTACTGATTTAGATTCATTCCTCAAGGGGGGCATGATACCAGGAAGGCTGTATGTGCTCTCAGGTGCTCCAGCAATGGGGAAAACATCCTTGGCACTCACTATCATGGAGCACTTGTCGATACATGAACATCGCCCGGTAGTATATTTTTCGCCATTAATGCGCAGCTGTCATATGCTGGGGCGTCTATTAGCCTCTTTGACCGGGATAGAAATCAAGAAATTTCATAATGTCTTCATGCTGAATCCGGAAGAGCTTGAAAGGATTAGCACCAGTGCGCAACAAATTTATGAGGCGCCATTCTATTTGAATGAAGATGCTGAAATCACTGGTATTCAGATCTGTGAAAAGATCAGGGACCTCTCTTCCCGAGAAAAATTAGCCCTGGCAGTTATTGACAATAGTGAGTTTATATCTATAAAGGCAAGGTCAAAGAAAAAAAGCGATTCCTGGAAAATATTAAAGAAAGTGGCATTACAGTGCAGGATTCCGATACTGTTGATCAGAGATGTCAAATTTACCAGGAATGCTAGACGGCCAAATCTTTCGGACCTGAGGGGAACAGGAGTCATGGGAGATTTTGCCGATCTCGTCATGTTCTTACATCGCGGGAACGTCTATAAACCCGATGAGCTTAGAAACAATATAGCGGAATTATCAGTCCAAATGAACAGGTGTGGTCCGACTGGGACGTTACGTTTGCGATGGAATGCTGACCTGGCCAAGCTTTCTTCTTTATTAATATAAAAAAAATCAAATTCATGTCAGCGAGTAGCGCATTGATAGCAGGCAGCCCGCGGCGCCGCATCATCACTGCTCGGGATAGGGCTCAATTCCTCCGCCTCAAGCGTCAACTAATTGAGAATAACAGATGAAGTGTCTAGCGACATCCGAAAAAACTAATCTAATTCAGTTATTATGTCGATATCTGCATTGCATATCGACATACTATGCAGATATTATAAGGTTCTCTAAAAATATAGTTCACTGTGACTTGAAAATTCATTTCGTAAACCACATGCTATAACCGCAAGGGATATTTATCTAAATTTATCAAAATGAATTTGTAATTTTGTATCCTTTTCTGCCGACGCTATGCAAAACATAATAATATTACACGACGCCATGCACAGTGTTCTTTTTCAACTAGACGCATTATAGATCAAATATACCTTGATTATTAGTATTACAGATGCTTATTATCAAGGTGTGAAATACAACAGTCGCATAGCCGAAGAAGACCTCAAATCAGCTTTCAAGGTTATGAGTGTCGTTATGGTTTCAGGCGCCAGACAGGTCGGTAAAACAACCATGATCAGGCATGTTTTTCCTGATATTAAAAGAGTTGAATTCAGTCCACATGGAGATAATCATGGCGCGAGAACAGATCCGCATCTTTTTTTAAACAGTTATCAAACGCCATTGATACTCGATGAAGTCCAATATGTTCCTGAACTTCTATCTGCAATCAAGATGCGTCTTGAAAATATAAATGAGCCTGGCCAATATATTCTAACAGGATCGCAGCATCTTGCAATACTTAAAGCCGTACAGGAAAGCCTTGCCGGAAGAGTTCTGAATATCAACATGTATCCTCTTTCTTTTTCAGAGATTAAAGATATGGGAAAAAGCGCCTGCTGGCTTGGTAACTATCTTGAAAAACCATCATCGCTTTTATCTTTAAAATCTTTCAATGAAAATGAAAGCCTTGCTCATTGTATCTGGAAGGGTGGACTTCCCAAACTCCTTGAACTTTCCGATAAGATGGTTTTCAAATATTTGCATTCATATGTTGAAACATATTTATTACACGATGTTTTTACCCTTCTGAATATAAGAAACAGAGATTCTTTTATGCTGTTTCTTGGACTTTGCGCAGCCTTGACTGCTCAGGAAATCAATTATTCCGAGTTTGGGAGGGCGTTAGGCATAAACCAGAAGACAGCCCAGAACTGGCTGAGTGTGCTAAGAAACACTTTCCAATGGCATGAGATTCTCCCTTATCACGGCAATACAATAAAACGTTTGAGTGAGAAGCCCAAAGGTCATTTTGGCGACACAGGACTTGCCTGCTATTTTCAGAGGATAACATCTCCACAGGCCTTGATTGTAAGCCCGTTGTTTGGCTCTCTTTTTGAAACATGGGCGTTCAATGAAATTCTCAGACAGACAACAAGCCTTGCCGCCATGCCAAATATCTGGCATTGGCGAACATCTGCCGGCGCCGAGGTTGACGTTATTCTTGAAATTGACGGAAAGTTTTATCCTATCGAGATGAAAAGCCGTACATCTCTGAAAAAGAAAGATGCAAGCGGCATCAATGCCTTTAGAGAAACATATGACAAGAATCTGAATATTATGCCTGGGCTCATTATATATGCCGGTGTTGAATGTTATTGGCTTACTGATAATATAATAGCAGTACCGTGGAATCTGATTGGAAGATGATAAAGCAATCAATTTATTGACAATAAGCTCAGAGAAGCAGTTTTAAGCTGTTTTCAAAATAATATTACAATTAGAAGTTTTGTATCCTATTTGTATCCTTTTCTACCGACACTATGCGTAACATATTGATATTACACGGCGCCATGCACACTATGCACAGTGTTCTTTTTCAACCGTCTGCTTAAAATTGCGTAATTAAATTAATGGGTTAATTTACTTCCCTATAAATACTACTTTAGATAATATTTAGAATTTCCCTACTTCGAAAATTTATAGATAATGGGCAATTACAATTTGATAGAAATGGGGGGGGGAGATTATCAAAGGATCACTAATCACGATCATCATAGAACTTTAAACAGTTCTCATTGAGTGGATCAATTCTGTCTGCATATTTTTGCATCCAGTTTATCCAGTTTTCTATTTTTGTATTCGGAGGAATTTCACCAAAACGATTTATACAAGCTTGCTTGTATAAAGATAAATACTCTCTTATCTCTTTGCTTTTTTTGAACAGGTCCAACTGATCATTTAGAAATTCAACCTTTTTCGAATAGACATATTCTCTGTGTCTTTGCTCTTCCCATAATCTTCTTTGTTCAGCCCATTTCTTTTCTTGTTCTTCCTTTTTAATTCGCCATTGTTTCTTGGCTAGAGCTGCTTTATTGAGACCTATAATAAAATTATTGAGAAGATCCTCAACACGCTGGTTTTTTCCATCTTCCCATTTTTTCCTGGTTTTATCGAACTCTGAATCAACGATTTGCAAGCAGAGTCTTCCTGATGGCTCATAATAATATTCATGATTATACAAAAAGTGATTTTCTCTTTCTCTTTTTTCTTGAAGCGTTGGTTTTTTCTCAAACCTTGAATAGGTCTCAATGATTGAAAACCTGATATCTTCATCCAGTACTTTTACACTATTTTTTATCTCATCATCTGCTATTTTGACTATATAACCTCTCGATTCGAAAGCCTTCAACAACGTATCAATGATAGTTAATGAACGAGATATGTTCTTTGGCGAAACATAAAGATCAAGACATTTTTTTGTTTGTGGTCTCACTAACCCTCTAAAATCGGGTTTCTGTTTTTGAAGATCTTTCTCTGTTTTAATAACCAATGGATGAGGTGAGGCTAGGGTGGCTGAGACCACGATTGAATTTTCATCATTTTTCTCAAATTCTATGATTGCTTTTATTTCATCATTCTCTGATACATTTGTTGATCTTTCATTATTTTCATTTCTGGTAAAAGTATGAGATATAATATTTGTATCCTTCGGTAATTCTGGTAATGGGATCTGCTTTACGGAATAGCCATATTTCTTTCTTTGCCAGTATCCATTTGCAGGAACAGGGACATGAAGTTTCTTACAAACTTTTTTCAACCCATTGTCAGATATTCCATATTCTTTCGCAAGTCGAATCATTGGGGTTGTCCAAACTTTATTGTACAACTCATCACGGGTAATTATAGTGGTTTTATTAACCAAATCAGCCTTCCTTAATGCAGTTATTTGAGTGATTTATTTCTTTTAAAAACTAGCACATTTGATAACGTTTAAAAAGTATGTGCTCTTAAAATTATCGGTAAATATAATACCGGTCATGTCAACTTAAGTTATTCCTTTGTTTATTGACTATCTCCAGATAGTATGGAATAATCGTACTTACTGGAGATAATTAAGTGAACAAGAGCGACCCGGTTTATCTTGATTACATATACCTGATGGATAAGCTTAAGGATTATTCATCACCGAAATCAAAACTTACAACTATGATAAAATCAGGGGAAATCATTAAGGTAAAGAGAGGATTGTACCTTCCCGGCGATAGAAAATCTTATTCTCTCAAAACCCTGGCAAACAAAATTTACGGTCCCTCCTATATTTCATTTGAATATGCGCTATCCTATTACAATCTCATACCTGAAAGAACGGATGTGATAACATCCGCCAGTCTTGAAAAAAGCAAGAATAAGATATTTGAAACACCGGTAGCAACCTTTGTATACAGAAGCGTTAGTAAGGATGTTTATTCTCTTGGGGTTGTTAGAAAGGAAGAAGACGGGAACCCTTTCTTAATCGCAACAAAGGAAAAGGCCTTATGTGATTTTTTATCAAAGATGAAGACAGAGGTATCAAATAAAAATATCAGGTCTCTTCTTATAGATGATCTCAGGATTGATGAAGAAGAACTCCTCAAGCTTAATATTGATGATATTGCCGGGCTTGTTCCTCTCTACAGGAAAAAAAGTCTGACAGTTCTTCTGAATTTCTTAAAGGAAGGTTTCTAATGCATAACGCTGTTGCCGACATGCTGGATAAATACAACTGCAAGACTATCGATGATTACAGGAATGCCTTAAAAGAAATCATTCAGGAGATTGCGCTATTGGGACTTTTCAGGGGTAATTTTTTCGATTCCGCAGCGTTTTATGGTGGTACTGCATTACGGATTTTTTATGGCCTTGACAGATTTTCTGAAGACATTGATTTTTCACTTATAAGTAAATCTGAAGGTTTTAATATCAAGCCATTCTGCGAGGTTATAAAGAATGAACTCGATGCATATGGATTCGATGTTGAGGTCTCGCAAAAGAAGAAAACAGCAGACTCAAACATTGAATCCGCCTTTATTAAAGGCGGAACCTTGATACATCTGCTGAAAGTTGGTGCCATTAATCCACCGATAAAGGGCATAACTGATAATGAACTCCTAAAAATAAAGATAGAAGTTGATACCGATCCGCCAGAAGGAGCGACATATGAAGTGAAGTATCTGCTCAACCCTATCCCATTTCATGTCAGGCTTTTTTCTCCATCTTCTCTTTTTGCCGGTAAAATTCATGCACTCTTGTTCAGGAACTGGAGGAGCGGCAGGATTAAAGGTCGCGATCTGTACGATTATGTCTGGTATCTTTCAAAATCGATTCCGGTAAATATCCATCATCTTGAAGGACGCATGAGGCAGACGGATCATTTAAAAGATGGAGCAAGTCTAAATATTGAAAAACTAAAGAATCTCCTATTGAAAAGGTTTTCTTCTATTAACTATGAACAGGCTAAACAGGATGTTCTTCCTTTCATCAAAAAACCTGATGCATTGGGGATTTGGTCAGTAGATTTCTTCAACTCAATCACAAAGGACAAACTTATTTCTGAATAATGAAATTTGTATCCTATTTGTATCCTTTTCTGCCGACACTATGCGTAACATATTGATATTACACGACGCCATGCACACTATGCACAGCGTTCTTTTTCAACCGGCCGCTTGAAATTGCGTAATTATATTAATGGGTTATGTTACATTTTTGTCGATACGTCTGTTGAATGGGGTTAAACAGGTCTATGGTGTGTATTACGCAATCTCAATTCTGGAAACAATATCCTGAAAGGAATCCTTCGACCAAATTGAGGGAGTCAAAGCGTCTTTGATGAAAGTTGATGCTTCGATTCGTGTTTTGTTAATGTCGAAAGTCTCGATAGCTTCATGAAAATGTCTGAAAAAAAGATCCCTTGTTAGTTCATGTGCCCTTTTCCGTTCTCTCCAGGCTGAGAATCTTTCCGATTGCCTTGTGTTATTCTTTTTCTTATATATTTATTGCTTTGATATTTAACCTGTTAGTTGTATTATTAGCCTTGTTTTTTGGGAGGTTTTATTCATGAAAAGACTTATTGATAAGCATCTTATCAACTGGAAAACCGGAAAGAAAAGAAAATCACTTCTGTTGAGGGGCGCTCGTCAAGTTGGTAAAACCTATTCCATAAGGGAACTTGGAAAATCCTTTGAGCATTATTGCGAGGTCAATTTTGAAGAACACCCTGCGGCCTCCGAGATGTTCAAGCAGAGTCGCGATCCAGATGAATTGATGAAAAAGTTATCTGTCTATTTTGAAAAGCCGATAGTTGAGGGCAAAACGCTTCTTTTCCTAGACGAAATCCAGGCTTGCCCGGATGCGCTCAGAAGTCTTCGATTCTTCAATGAAAAGAATCCGGGGCTTCATGTCGCTGCTGCAGGTTCTCTTCTGGAATTCGCCATTGAGGAAATCCCCTCTTTTGGAGTTGGAAGAATTGAATCTATATTCATGTATCCGCTTTCATTCTTTGAATACCTCGAAGCTGCTGGTCATAAAATTATGCTGGAAGCAATAATGGAGGCTTCTTATGATAAACCTTTGAATGACCAGACACACAGAAAGTTAATGGAGGAGCTCAGGTTGTTCATCTTAACCGGCGGTATGCCGGAAGCCGTTGAGGTTTTTATCGAGGCTTCAGATTTCAGCCAGTCAAAAAAAGTGCTGGACGCCATTTTGATCTCCATCATTGATGACTTTGCAAAATACAGAAAAAGAACCCCTTTGGCCCGGCTTGTTGAGGTTTTCAAATCTATTGGCATCCAGGCTGGCCATAAATTCAAATACAGCAATGTCTCGGAAGATAAATCGATTGTTATTAAAGATGCGCTGTTAATGCTTATCAAGGCGGGGCTTGCCTATCAGGTCATACACACATCCGCAGGCGGGGTTCCACTTGGAGCACAAATAGATCCAGCCAAATTTAAGGTAATCATGTTTGATACGGGACTGCAATTAAAACAGTTGGGGTTGAAGATGTCAGATTTAATATCTGAAGATATGAACACCTTTGTTAACAAGGGTGGTCTGGCTGAACAATTTGTAGGAACGGAACTGGTAAAAGCGATATCAATATCGTCACATCCGGAACTCTATTATTGGCATCGGGAATCAAAGTCGAGCAATGCCGAAGTGGATTATGTGATAGAAAATAATAATGGCATAATCCCTGTAGAGGTAAAGAGCGGAACAAAAGGTTCAATGCAAAGCATGAGGTTGTTCCTTAATGAACGCAAATTAAGCCGTGGCTTCAGGATATCTTCAGAAGGCTTTGGTCGCTATGAAAACATTATAGTGGTTCCCTTATACGCTGCCGGAAGGCTTTATGAATTGTAGTCTCGGACTATAGCGTAAGGTGCAAAGCATTTGTTTGTTTGGGTAATGAGTTTTGGTAATCACACTTAAATTAAAAAAATCTCCTCATAATATATTGTTTTCTGCATAATATATCGGCTGGTTATCGACATACTATGCAGATATTACAAGATGCCTCTATGAATACATTTCATGACAATTTAAAAAAGTTCACTTAATTAATCCACTATTTATAACCGCAAGAAATAGTTAGCTAAATTGATCAAAATGAATTTGTAATTTTGTATCCTATTTGTATCCTTTTCTGCCGACGCTATGCGTAACACATTGATATTACACGACGCCATGCACACTATGCACAGCGCTCTTTTTCAACCGGCCGCTTGAAATTGCGTAATTATATTAATGGGTTATGTTACATTTTTGTCGATACGTCTGTTGAATGGGGTTCAGGGGGTCGAAGGTTCAAATCCTTTCGTCCCGACCAATATAATAAAATAAACAACTAATCCGGGGTTGTTTTCTGACAGATATCATTCCGATTTTCCGGCTATTCCTGAAGCGCTCTCCATGCTGCCTGTAATGTTTTTTTAATATCAGAATGTGTATCCTATCGAGAAATGGAAGGCCCCGGGATTTTCATCTTCTCTGGGGTCTATTTTGAGCCCGTATAACAGACTTACCGGGCCGATAGGCGTGATATAACTAAGACCGAGCCCGACTGATGAGCGGAAACTGTCGGTCCCGGCATCCGTGACGGGTTTCTGAATTGAACCTGTATCATAGAAGAGAGTGGCTTCCAGGCTGCTGATCAGTTCTATTCGGGCCTCCAGGCTGGCATTTATGGAAAGCCGTCCACCGACCGGATTATCCTGGGAATCATAGCGGAGCATGTTCTCTGCATAGCCGCGCACCGAGAAGGTCCCTCCGAGATAAAACAGCTGGTCAACCGGGATCGAGCTTGAAGTGTCATAAGGATCGATATAGCCTACGCCCCCCATCCCGGCGAAAGTGACCCGCGACAATGGCCGCCAGTATCCACGCATAAGAAGCTTGTATTTAAAGAAATTGTCCAGAGAGTTCTCCAGACCCCTTGAAACATCAACGTATATAGATGAATAGATACCCTTCGAAGGCCGGACAAAAGAGTCCCGCGTATCATATTCCACTCCTGGTGTTGTTACCAGAATACTGCGCGGCAGATATGTATCATCGGTTACGATGGAGGAGTCTTGAGGGAACTGTTCACGTCGTTCGTACCTGAATCCCAGGCTTGCCGTTACATGCTCAGGGGTAAATTTGCGCTGGAAGTTTATCGAGCCTGCAAGGTCTTTGACTCCGAATGTCTGATTGAAGTCCTCCTTGCGTTCGTATGCTACTGAATAGGTTGTCGAGATATCGGTTCCGAATAAATTCCGCTGGTTAAGGGCGACCTCGCCTTTGTACCCGACCTGGCTTATCTCGCCGCTAACCCAGGTGTTATAGTTCATTCCGAAAAGGTTTCTGTCACCCGCCCGGGCATTTCCATAGAATCCGTTGTCGCTCCTGTATCCCACGCCGCCCTGGATATAATACGGCGGTGTTTCCTCAACATCAACTAAAAGGGGTATACACTCTTCCTTATCCTTCAGGCCGGGGGTTTTGAACTGGACGGATTTAAATATCCCCATATCGCGGATGTTCTTCTGACCATTAAGAATCGCGGCAAGGGAGAACTTATCGCCGGGCTTGATCTTGAGTTCACGGTCAAGTATCTTCCTGCGGGTTTTCAGATTGCCTTTGTAGTAGATATTCCCCATGCTGACAAGAGGTCCTTCGTTGACTTCATAGCTTACATCGGCTCCTGAACGGTCAGGTCTGAATCCGGCACTGCTTATTACTGATACATAAGGATGACCCGAAGCGGAAATCAGGTTGGCAAGCGAGACCTCGTCTTTTTTCATCAGCATATCGCTGAAAGGCTGTCCCGCCTTGAGCCGAAGGGATTCCAGGGCTTTTTCCCGGGACATGACCGTTAGGCCCGTAATCGTAAGAGTCTTCACCAGGGACTCGACGCCCTCGTCGATGTTCATTGTGATATCAACTGAGGTTTTATCCTTACTCCAGACGATATCGGGGGTTATTTTCACATCCTGATAGCCCGCCTGCAAATAGCGGTTCTTAATGGCTGAAATATCCATGTCCAGCAGCTCCGGTACATAGTCGTCTTCTTTTGAGAGGGCCCTGGTTCCTGTCTTTATTGTCTTTTTAAGTGCCTCCTCATCAAAGGCCGAATTTCCTGTGAACCGCATCGAGTTTACCGTTGTGTGCGGGCCTTCCGTAATGGCTAGTTCGATGCGGCGCGTGGTTAAGTCATTGTCTGTTGTCTTTTCATCGTGAATTTGCACTTCGGTGAAAAGATAGCCTGCCATGCGGTAGCGCTTCTTGATGTTTTCGATGCTTTTGCGCAGGCCGCGGTCCCTTCGGTTGCCTTCCTTGAATATGACAAGGTCCTTCTTGAGGGTTGAGGACCAGAATCGATGATTGCCGGAAAAGGAGACTTCATAGCGCGGGCCTTCCTTGATGTTCAGGTCTATAGAAACAAGCGCCTTGCCGGGGTCCCTGCTTATGGTGGGATGTATCTCGCATTCAGGGTATCGTCTCTTGTAGTAGAGCTTTGTAAGATTTTTAACATCCCGGTCGAATTTCTGTTCCTTGAAGCGCCTCGATTCGAGAATCAGGAAGGATGTCCGCCAGACATTCATGTGCATTCTGATTGCTGAAGTGGATATGCCACTGTTGCCGTCGATAGTGAAATCATCCAGGACATAATAGTCTCCTGGTTGTATCTGCACGTTGATAAGGGATGTTCCGGCTGCGATATCACGGGCTTCCTCAATTTTCACTCTCGGCTGAATATAGCCCTCTAGGGTGTAAAGATCACCGAGACGGGCCTCATGTTCGGTAAGAGACCCGGGAAGAAGCGTGTCGCCGGGGTAGATGCTCATGGCTTTCAGTACTTCGCTCTTGAACAGCGGATACTCGCCCCTGACCCTGATATCCCTGATCACACGTGCAGGCTTAAGGACAAAGGTGACCTCAATGCCATTATCAAACGCCTTGACCAATGGCATTATTTCCTCGAAGTTGCCGCTCAGGCTGAGGGACTCGACAGATTCTTTATATTTACCGGCAGTGAATTGTTCATTCTGATGAAGGACGATGAGATCGCGCGCCATCTGCTCTACCAAAGGGGTACACCAGGGGCATTCCGTGATTATGATGTCCACCCGGCGCATTACAGACCCTTCAAAGGTGGCGTAATTGAAGGCATCTTCCGTTAGAACAGGCGCATCCTCACCCGAGGCATTGGCGGCGGACACGATAATTAACAGCATGGCAGGCAGGAGCAGCTTTAAAATTATGGTTTTAACGGAATTCATGTTTGACCTGGATTTCAGCCCCGTAATTGCCGCTCGTGCCTGGGTAGCCGTTCACCATAAGATTGTCGAACAGCTTATAGGAAACAATCCCCCACTGGGATGTCACGTTGTTCCGGGTTTCCATTTCATAGGAGATGCTGAAGCGTTTTGATATATCCTTGCCGACTGTGAACTTCATATCGCTGCTGGTTTTAGATCCAGTCGGGCTCGAGTATTCCAGCTTGAGGGTATCAATGCTAGCGGCTTTCTTGATCTCCGAGCCATATGTGCTTGCCAGCAGTTCTGCAGCCATGAGGGAAGGCGAGGCCTTTGCTGTAGAATTCTTTTGTGTGAGCTCGCTGAATGTTTTTCCCATGACAAGCAGGGAGACTATATCAGACTGGACCTCAGTCGGTTGAGAGCTCAGTTGCATTTTCAGGTTGTCGAGCGGGCCTTCGAGCGAGAGGTAAATGGTCCAGTCGCGTACCTTGGTCTGGCTTATAATATCCAGGTTCGCTTCGGTCCTGTTGGGATTCAGGAAATCGATGACGCCTCGTGTGACGGTGAAGGTGTTGTTCTGAAAGATAACCGTCCCATTTATTACGCTTATTCTGCCGTTTACCAAAGGATCGCCCACAGTGCCGGTTATTTCCAGGTCCGGGTTGAGTTCGATCAAAGCAACGTTGTTGTCTATTTTCACTTCACCGCGGCGCTTCATTCTAACGTCGAGGGTCATGTCTTTAATGAATGGCGGCAGGGCCTCCGTACGCCTGATGGAATGTTTGCGCTTCGGGAGGATTCCTTCGACAGCGCCGGTAAGGAGATTGAGGTTGACATCCCTGTAATAAGTCCCGTCAACAATGACAACATCCGCCTTGAACTGAGGTTTCATGGAAATGGTTTTAAGTTCTGCGTCACCGTCGAGTGAGAGGTCCATGATATCCGGAATAATAAGAGGTACACCCTTTGCCCTGGCCGTCATGTCGATCATGGTGAGGTGCCTGAAATCTTGAAGTACGGCTTTACCGTCAATGGTAAAACTTCCCGTATCCAGACTGCCGGACAGCCCTGAGATGGAAACTGTGCCGTCATCCATGCGTATGAGTCCGTTTAGTGCGTGAATGCTCTGACCGTTATAAGGGATCTGCCAGGTGCAATTATCAAGAGTAAACAGGGCTTTTATTCCGGTCCTGGCATTTTGTGAGCTGACCTGAGATGAGAAGCGGATAGTCCCTGAGGCATCTTCGATATCCTCCACAAAGGCCCCGATGACTTCCACCGGAACCGAGCCTTCGGCATCAAATACAAGGCCTTTCCTGACAGTGCCGCTTCCGCTCAGATTGAGACTTCCTCTTTCCGCCAGTATGAAGTGAGTGACCGGCAGAATGAGGGTGCCGTCAGTGTACGACCCTGTAATCGTGTCGGCCTTTATAAGGGCTTTGTTCCCCTGAAGAATTGAAAGGTCTGAGATGTCGGCATCAATGTCAATATCCTGAATATGGCCTATCCTGCCTTCGGCTTTGAAAGTTCCGGAAGCCTCTCCCTTCAGGGCCGGTTTATCGGCCAGGACGAAAAGCGGCGCCAGGTCGGTGCGGTTAAAGGTAGCCTTGGCGGTATAATTCCTTGTTCTTGTATCCAAACTGCCTGTGAAGTCCATGCCCAGGGTTCCTGCAGCATTCAGGATATGATCATTAAGATCGAAATTCAGGCTGCCGTCAGGCAGGACCATATCGATATATTTCATGTCAGACAGCGATAACTTACCGGTTATGCCCGGGTTTTGAAGGGTTCCGCTGCCGGATATGTCGATTTCGGCTGTCCCCGTCAGT
>CAYNVT010000002.1:90881-91772 GCA_964400685.1 uncultured Bacteriovoracaceae bacterium
ACGGTCTTTGAGATAGTATATGGATGAAAGGGTTATCCCGCGAGAAGAGGCAACAAATGCGTACTCTCCTCCGAGCGTCAGCCATCCGCTGCCACGGATCATCTGACCGGGGGCGATTACAGCCAGAACAGGTTCGATAATGATGCGGTCGTCTTTAAACCTTGCATCAAGATTGAGTTCCTCAAGCTTATTAACCCCGTAGCTCAGGTCTTTTCCGGCCAGTGCAGCACTACCGTCAAGGTGATTGAGCGTTCCGCCCAATTCCCCGATCAGGTCTATATTTCCCGATGCTTCTTTGAAAAAGTCCTCAAGGAAGATGCTGCCTTCTGTAATCTTCATATCTATATCAGGCTCTGTTATCATGGATAAGGAGTTTTCCTTAAGAATCCGGACTGCTCCTGAAGCTTTTAAAAGAGATCGTCCCTTTTCAATGCCGACGTGTTTCACATCGAGCAGGCCCTTCCTGAGGCTGGTATCCAGTTCGATATTGCCCAGGGGCATACCGTCATAATTACAGTCATGACCATCGATCAGGATATCGCCCGAGAGTTGCGACCTGCTGCCGGAAACTGATACATGACCGTTCACTGCACCTGACAGTCTTGAGCGTGATGAAAAATCCGGCGGATTCACCTTATCGAGATCAGCCGCGAGACTGAAAGGCAAGCTGCTGTTCAGGTGAGGAAATTCGGAGAAAATCCCTAGTGTGCCGTAGCCTGTAATCCTTGAAGCATGATTCCGGATCGTTCCTGTATGTATCGTCAGCGATCCGGACGGGTTCAGAGATGCATCGAGCAGGATTTCATCCAGTGAGATATCCTTCCATGTACAGGCATCACCTTTCAGTGTGAGCCTTGCTGAAGGATGGCTGAGCGTGCCGGTTATCGCAGC
>CAYNVT010000003.1:0-26135 GCA_964400685.1 uncultured Bacteriovoracaceae bacterium
GCCAGATATTCAGTTCGGATGGCAGGCATTGCCTTGTTGTGGCTCACACAAAAAATCCAGGCATGGACACTCAGTTTTCAAGACGGATATCCGAACTGTTCAAAAGGGTCTCGAATGAATTTGAAGCAAGCACTTTGAGGAACGGTACGCCTGAAATAAAGCTCAATGCGATAGGGTCTTACCGTTCCGCTCTCGATAATGAAAGAACAGCAAAAAGAGATGTCATATTCGCTGCAATTGTATCGACGCTGGGCATAGCTTTTATCCTGATTACATGTTTTCCGAGGCCCTATATCGGACTGCTTTCCCTTTTTCCCGGTTTAGCGGGTACAACCGCAGCCATGTTCGTTCTGTCCATCATAAGGCCCGAAATGTCGCTTCTTGCGCTTGGCTTCGGCGGTGCGATCCTGTCATTCACTGTGGACAGCGGGATATCCTTTTTCCTTTTTCTGGACAGGACTTCGGTGACAACAGGCAAGGAGACCTCGCACGAGATACGCTCTGTAGAGCTCATGGCGATGTTCACTACTGCCGGCGCATTTCTGGCTCTTGTCTTCAGCGGATTCAGGATCATGGCCGATGTCGGCATGTTTGCAGCACTCGGTGCGATATTTACATTTATATTCGTCCATACTTTACAGCCTAAAATATTCATAAGCATACCGCCTGCAAAAAGAAACGCCCTTCTGCCTGTCGAGAAGATAGCCGAATTTCTGAGCCTCAAGCCGGGATGGACAGGGTTCGTACTGGCCGCCATTTTCGGTATCTCCATGGCCGTTCTTGCGAAACCGGTCTTCAATGCAGATTTGAACAGGATGAATGCGGTCGGTCCTGTAACCATAAAGGCTGAGGAGACATTCAAAGCTGTCTGGGGGGATGTCTTCAGCAGGATATATTTTCTCTCCGAAGCGGATTCCATCGAAGAGCTGAGAAGCATTTCAGACAGGATGTCGGTTTTCTTTACGGAACAGAGCTGGACTAAAACCCTGGCTTCATCATTTACACTCTCCGATATTCTTCCTTCAACATATCTCTCAGAAAGAAACCTTCAGGACTGGAAAGTGTTCTGGAACAAAGACAGGGTAAAAGTTTTGAAATCTGAAATATTACCGGCGTCAAGAGAATATGGCTTTAAAGCCGATGCATTCGTACCGTTCATGGAAACAATTGAAAATCCAGCAATTGCTGAGGCTGATTTCACCGGCGGTTCATACGAATTTCTGGGACTCTTTACCGGCGGTCCGGGAAGAAAACACCTGCTGATAAGTTCTGCAATGCCCGGACCTCTCTATAAGGCACAGCCTCTTTTCGATGAAATCCACAGTAAAAAGCTTGGCAGCATGCTTGATTACGGTCTTTTCACACAAAGGCTGTCCGGCCTTGTACACGGCATCTTCATGAAAACACTAATCACTGCTGGAAGCGCGCTCATCCTTCTGCTGATCTTTTATTACCTCGACTTAACCCTTGCTTTCCTTACCCTTTTACCGGTGGCATTTTCCCTGATATGCACCTTCGGCACGTTCACCCTCATTGGCCACCCTATTGATATCCCTGGGCTGATGCTGGCGGTGGTGGTACTTGGACTGGGAACGGTATTTTCAATATATATAGTGAGGATGCAGCAGCGTTACATCGATGAAAAACACCCTTCAATGAAAACTATAAGGGCGTCGGTCCTGATGGCTGCGGCAGCCATTCTGACAGGATTCTCAGTCCTCGCCCTGGCCAGACATCCGCTCCTCTCAAGCGCCGGCCTTTCGGCAACGCTGGGCATTCTGTATGCATTTGCAGGGACTTGCCTTCTTCTTCCTCCTCTTTTAAAGCGTGTATTCAGGCAGAAACCTTTCCTTTCAGCAAAGGACGTCCTTCCCGGATCGGGTGAGCACAAAAAACTGGTATTATCCCGATTCAGGCACCTTGAAGTCTATGCCCGCATGTTTGCCAGGTTCAAGATGAAATTCGATCCCATGTTCCCGAAACTTGCCGGGTTCATGAAAGGCGGCGGCACGGTTCTGGACATAGGATGCGGGTATGGCGTACAGGGCGTATGGCTCAAAACCCTGTTTCCCGGTCTGAGGATTTGTGCCCTGGACCCGGACAGGGAACGCATAAGGATTGCACGCAGAGTCCTAGGCGGTGATGATGAAATTCATGTTTCAACAGCACAGGCATTTAATGCGTATCCTGAAACCATCGACACGGCACTCATGCTTGACATGATCCATTATATCCCTGATGAAGAGCTCAGAAAAATACTGCTGGACATAAAATCAAGGCTTGCTGATTCCGGGCGGCTTATTCTGCGGGTGACAATCCCATCGGAAAAGAAAGTCCCGTGGGAAAGATGGCTTGAAATCCTTAGAAACAGGGTTGCAAAAAACACCATATGGCTGCGTTCGAAGGATGATATCTCTTCCATGCTGAAAGAGACCGGCTATAAACTGGTGCTCAGTGAAGCTACTGTACAGGGAAGGGAAGAAACCTGGTTTGTAATGGAGCCTGCCACTGGTCAAAAAGTCATGTCATGAAGATGCTGTTTTATAAAATCATGTATTTTCTTGCGGGTACCAGGGCCGGGATATATCTTGCGGAAATTGTCACATGGTGCATCACCACGAGCTATTTTCTTATGCCCAGGCCCCAGGTCAAATTGAGTATGGCATTTTACCGGACACTCTTTCCAGGCAGGTCAAAGCTCTATTATCTTTTATGTGCATGGCGTCAGTTTCATCATTTTTCAACGGTGTTCACTGACAGGCTCATAGTTGAGGCAACAGGAAAGCTGCCCTGCGAGAGCATAGGCTGGGAGCATATATATAATGCCCATTCAAGCGGCAAACGAGGCATTCTTCTAATGTCTCATATAGGCAACTGGGAGCTTGCCGCCAGGAAGCTTTCCGATTTCGGGATAAAAGTGGCACTTTTCGTGGGTTCAAAACAGGCTCAGAAGATTGAAGCCCAGATGAAAAAGGAAATATCGGGTAAGGGCATAAAGATCATTTCTGTCGACGAAAACGAGAGCTCACCCCTTAATGTGTTTGAAGTTCTTCAATACCTTAAAAACGAAGGATTTGTTTCAATGACCGGGGACAGGGTCTGGAGCGATAACCAGAAATCAATAGAGGTTGAATTCTTAAACCATGCAGTGAGGCTGCCGTATTCGCCGTTCGCTCTTGCATATACTCTGAAGGTTCCACTTTTCGTTTTTTTCATAATCAGGACAGGACGCGCAAAATACAGGATAGAATACAACCAGCCCATTTTCCTTGACTCAAAAGACCGCTCTGAGAGGGAAAGAATCATATATGAAGCGGCTCAAAAATATCTCGGACTTTATGAGGACGTAATCCGAAGGCATCCCGACCACTGGTACTGCTTCGAACCGTTTCTCTTTGAAAAGGCGGGGAATGATTAGCGGAAAATACCCACGGATATTTTTTATCGGAATTGCAGCAATAATTGTATCCATCATTGTCTCAATAATCAGTCCAGGTTATGCCCTGATACCTTTGGTCTTATTCGTCATTATTTCCATGGTTTCACCCTTTTTTCCGGGGCTGCAGATGTTCCTTCCTTGTATCTTGAGGGGTACGCCGGATTCGCATGGGGTTGCCCTCACATTCGATGACGGCCCTGATCCGGCAAGCACCCCTCTTATCATCGAGATGCTGAAAATACATGGAATAGAAGCCCATTTTTTTGTTGTCGGCAGAAAAGCAGCCGCTCATCCTGAGTTGATAAGGCTTATACTTGATAGCGGCCATACGCTGGGAAATCATACCATGAATCATGATACGCTTATCATGCTGAAGACAGAGTCCAGGTTGAATAAAGAGATCTCATCCTGTCAGGATGTACTAATGGGGTTCGGCATAACTGCATATTCAGACCTCCAGCCGGCATCGTCAATCCGAAGCTTGGTCCTGTACTTTACCGTCTGGGCCTTTATTGCGTGATGTTCGGTATAAGGGGTTATGATTTCGGCAACAGGCGCACAGGCAATATAAGCCGGAATATTTTAAAGGACGTCAGGGATGGCGGCATCATAATGCTTCATGACAGGGCGCCGGCAGCAGGTGCACCTGTTTCAGAACTGATCAGTCAGATGGAAGAAGCGATTACGGGTATAAGGAAAAAAGGGCTTGATTTTTTACCCCTTGAGAAGCTTATTGGCAGGAAAGTGATGGAGGAATTATGGCAGAAATAGCGCTTGTTACAGGAGGGGGCCGGGGCATAGGCAGGGCGATATCAAGAGAGCTTGCGGCAAAGGGATATTACGTAATCATAAACTACCGATCGCAGAAGGATGCGGCGGAAGCTACGCTTTCTGAAATTAAAGAGGCAGGCGGTGATGGCGAAACCGTGCAATTTGATGTGGCAAACAGCGATGAAACAGCTGCC
Source organism: uncultured Bacteriovoracaceae bacterium (assembly GCA_964400685.1). Classification (GTDB taxonomy): domain Bacteria; phylum Desulfobacterota; class Desulfomonilia; order UBA1062; family UBA1062; genus DATCTV01. Next base: position 4,405 of record CAYNVT010000003.1, read on the forward strand.
GCACTAAAAGGGCTTCTGGAAAGACATAAATACATCAAGGTACTTATAAATAATGCCGGTATAACCAGCGACGGCCTTTTCCCGATGACATCGAGGCAGGGCTGGGAAAGCGTTATAGACACCTCTCTCAAGGGTTTCTACAATGTCACGAAGCCCGTTCTCAGAAGCATGATCCGGCAGAAAAGCGGGAGCATAATAGCCATAGCATCCATCTCAGGGATTATCGGAAACGCCGGACAGGTCAACTATTCCGCAGCCAAGGCAGGATTGATCGGAGCCTGCAGGGCCCTTGCCAAGGAGATGGCCAAGCTCGGCATAAGGGTAAACGCCGTGGCACCGGGTCTGATCGAAACAGAAATGATAAAGGACCTGCCCCTTGAAGCTATTGTTCAGCACATCCCTATGGGCCGGGTGGGTAAACCTGAAGAGGTTGCAAAGGCAGTAGTTTTTTTATGCTCCGATGATGCATCATACATAACAGGGCAGGTGCTGTCTGTTAACGGGGGCATGATTTGATGAAGCATGCTCTCAGGGCCTTTGTCCTCTTTCTTTTTTTTCTTTCATTTATCCTGTCCGGATGGACACTCAGCTGGGAATCCATTGAAAAGAATATGTCACAGGTCAAGTCCATATCAGGGGCCTTCACCCAGAAAAAAGACATAAGGATATTGAGCAGGCCCCTGATCAGCAAGGGCCGGCTTTATTACCTCTCACCCGATTCGATCAGATGGGAATACACTGAGCCTGTAAAGAGTATTCTCCTTGTCGACAGAGGCAATGTGAAACGCTTTATCTACAAAGAAGGAAGCTTCGTTGAAGATTCAAGCGCAAGGCTCGAAGCCGTCCGCATAGTTGTGGGCCAGATTACCGAGTGGTTTGCAGGCAAGTTCAATAATAACAGGGATTTCAATGCGGAGATTGCAGAAGGCCACGTGGTGCTGACCCCTCAGAATTCTACAATCAAGAGTTTTATAAAAAAGGTGGTAATAACTTTTTCAAAAAACGAGGGCGTGATATCGGCAATCGAGATTGTCGAGGTTCAGGGTGCAACAACATATCTGGTGTTTGATGACATAGCTATCAACAAAGCTTTGCCTGAGGGCATATTCACTAAAGTCAAATGAAAAAAAGTGTTTTATTCGTATTGCCTTTCTGCTGTCTGCTCCTTCAATGTGCGCACCGGGAAGAATTTACTGATATGGGGATAAATCCTGCGGCAGAGGAAGAATGCCTGTCGGTTTTCCCGGAAAAGCCGTTCCGGGCGGTTCATAAAATTGAGGCAGACCTGCCTTTCAGCGGTTATCAGGCTTTTATAGGAGTGACGGAAATTCACCCTGAAACCGGCCTCATCAAGGTTGTCCTTTTATCTCCCGAAGGCATTACACTTCTGGATGCCGAATCCGCAGGCCCGGAAATAAAGATTAATTCGGGGATGCCGCCGCTTGACAGAAAGGATTTTGCTGCAGGGTTCATGGATGATATCCGTTTTCTTTTCATACCTCCTGTTGGGGTTTTAAAAGGTTGTCTGGCTCAACAGGACGGCTACATTAATTGCATATGGACAAAAGGGGAATTCAGAACGGAAATTCAAAAAGAAAATGATAAAACAGTTGTCCGCGAGATAAAAGGACGCTCAAAGATTATCAGGCTGGCTGTCTTCATGCCGCCATTAATTCACGGTTTGTTTTCAAAGATAACGCTTCAGACAAAAGGCATCAGCGGATACACACTGAGCTTCGAACTGCTTCAGACAGAAGAAACCGGCAGTCGATAAATTTTAAGACTGCCGGTTTCGTAGACTTAACTATCAGTATTATTTGATTTTTTTGAAGCTCATCGGTGTTGGAGCTGTCTGATTGGTGTCTCGGGAGCTGTAATAATCGCCATACAATTCGTTATTATTCTTGAGTTCAAACTTGGCAGTATAATCGACTTTGGTCCCGTTATAAAGAACGAGATAGACTGTTTTTCCGGAAACAATCCCTTTGACTACATAAGAGCTGATGTTGCCGCTTACAGTGTTTCCAGTCTGGGTCAACTCGCCTTTTCCCCAGCTCATGAACGAATCGGTTTCATTAAGGGCGTCTGTCCAGGTTCCCGTAATATTCACGGCTGCATTCGTTCCTGCCGCCTTTGTTGTAAGCCATGAATCGATATCGGTAACCTGAAGCGCGCTGGCACAGGATATGATAAAGAATGCCGGGACAACAAACAGAATTAACATTAGTTTTTTCATAATCGGTTCTCCTTTCTTTATCTTTTTTTCACAAACAATAATGCTGTTTAAAAAAATATAATCAAGTCTTTTTTTCCTTTGCAAGAAGTTCTCTGATGTTTTTCCTGTGGCCGGCGAAGATCAGCAGAACGGTTGCGGCTGTTGTTGCTGTGAAAAGAGGGTTGAACTGAAAATGAAACGACAGGCCGAAACCCAAAAGGGATATGATGACAAATGAAGGTATGAACGTAATTTTCACAAGTTTGTATATCAAAGGCCAGAGAAGAGTTGTCATCATCCCCCAGAGCGGTATAATGAATATGACGAAACCCATGTAGTTGGCCACCCCTTTGCCGCCTTTAAAGCCGTGGAAGAAGGGATATCTGTTTCCCAGCACAAGAAAAAATCCTGCAAGCGCAACTTCCGGAACAGGCAGAAATTTAAGCGATAAAATGGAAACCAACCCAGCCCTGCCTATATCGAGAATGAGAACCAGAGCCGCCCAGAAAGGCCCCGCAATCCTGTAGACGTTTGTCGTCCCGGGATTGCCTGAAAACTTCTTTCTGGGATCATCCAGCCCCAGAAGCCTGAAAATGATTACGGTAAAATTTATCGAACCTAGAAAATATGAAAAGAGAAGGATAAACACTGAAAAAGGCATTGCCTTCATGGATTGTATACCTGGATGACGGATGTACCATATGTGGTGTCGTTTATGAAAACACGGCCTTCAAATACGCCATAGTTGTCCATGTCCAGCATTCTTTTGCATGAAATATAAACAGGGCTGTCAAGGCTCAGGCAGGTAATGCCTATCTCGGCGCTGCGAATGCCCACAAGAAACCCTGCTCCGCCCATTTTTTTCTCGTTGCGTCTGCACCAGCCGACGTATGCGCTCGTTGTCTGCGCTATAAGCTCGATAATCACCAGAGGATCGATACCTTCCGGTTTCAGAAAAGGCCATGTCCGCTGCGGAATTGCGACTGCTTTGCAGCTGTTCTCATCAGACTCTATTATATCCTGAATCAGTTTCATCCGGCCCCTGTGGGGCATGTAGGATTCAATGTCCATATTCATGGTTTAAAGTTCCCGACAGGTTTGTCTGTTTCAATAAACCCTGAACTGATGAGGTTCCCTTTACCTGTAATGTCGAAGGAAGCGGTTTTTGAAACGCTTCCTCCTTCCCATGTGATTTTCACATTCAGGAGTTCATTTTCATGGACCAGCTGTCTGAAGCGGATGCGTCTGAGGCCCGTTATATTTATGCCCGGATTTGCTTTTCTGATAAGGTCCCCTATCATGCAGAGCATCGAAACTCCAGGCAGGACAGGCTCATCCGGGAAATGTCCTTCAAACCATAAAGAGTTTGCCGGAATGTTGAATTGCCCGGTAATGCCGTCTTTGTTTAATTCAAAACCAAGCAGGGTATGCCAGGGAAGTTCCGCCATTTCTACCGGGTTTGAAGTTTTTTAAGGATAAATTCGACAACATCGCTGACGGTACGGATATGTTTGAGTTCTTCTCCCTCTATTTCCATATTGAGCCTTGCTTCAAGCATTCCTATCATATCAAGAGCATCAATGCTGTCCAGCCCCAGGTCATCCTTGAGGAGAGCCTCCATTATTATTTTATTCTCCGGGATTTCAAACTGGCTCATGAAATATTCTTTGATGATATCAAATATTTCCTTTTTTTCCATGTCTTCTCCTGTGCTGGACTTGAACAACAATTGAGCAATTATCTACAATGCAAGTGTGCACACTGTCAAACTGATTAAAAGAAGTTGAAGGCAGGCGTAAAAGCACACAAGGATATGATTCAAATTCAGCACTTGTGTTTTAATGCCGGTTCTGATCTTTGTACCGGGAAGTTGTATGTGATATTACAAGCATTAATACAAACTATCTCATTGGAGGTTATCATGAAAGTGCTGGCAATCAGTTCAAGCCCGAGAGGCGGCGGTCAGAGTAAAACAGAGATGCTGCTCGAGCCTCTTGTTCAGGGGATGAAAGATGCCTCGGCAGAAGTCGAAGTTGTACATCTCAGAAACAGGAAAATTCAGAACTGCATCGGCTGCTATACCTGCTGGACTAAAACACCGGGCATATGCATCCATAAAGACGATATGACCGGTGAGCTGTTCCCGAAATATATAGAAGCTGACATCGTTATTTTTGCATCACCTCTTTATTTTTACTCGGTCACGGCCGGGATGAAGACCTTTATCGACCGCACGATCCCCATGGCCGAACCCTTCATGATAGAGAAAAACGGAAAATCCTCACACCCTTTAAGGTGCAAGGTCCCGAAGATTGTTGCTCTGTCTGTTGCCGGCTTTCCCGAGATGGGGATTTTCGAGCAGCTTTCATCCTGGCTCAGATATATCTACAAAAAAGACCTGATTGCGGAAATATACAGGCCTGGCGCCGAATCGCTCGCCTCTTCGGCATTCGGGAAGATAAAGGCCGATATTTTTGATGCATTGAAAAATGCCGGCCGTGAAATAATTCTCAATCAGTCGGTAACTGAAGGGACAATGAAAAGGATTACGCAGCCCCTTATCGACAGAGAGTCGTTTCAGCTCCTTGCCAACATGTGGTGGAAGACCTGCATAAAGGAAGGGGTGACCGTAAAAGAGGCCGCGGAAAAGAAACTGATTCCAAGGGCGGAAAATATTCCTGAATTTCTTGCCATCATGCGCATAGCATTCAAGCCTGAATCAGCGGCAGGCCATAAGGCTGATATTCAATTCTTTTTCACCGGTGAAGCCAAAGGGGAATGCATGCTGCATATTGAAAACGGTTCCCTTAAGACCTCCGAAGATATCGCTTTTCTCAAGCCTGATCTCACCATCAGCACACCTTTTGAACTCTGGATGGACATAATGTCCGGAAAAGCCGACGGAGGGACGGCATTCATAGAAGGAAAATACAAAGCCGAAGGCAATCTAGATATGCTGATGAATTTCTCCAGGTATTTTGGTGTCGAATCCTGATAATGCCGCTTATGCTGTCTATGTGGAGCATGAATGATGACAGACTTTAAGGTTCTGACCCCTGACCTCATAATCAGTTCGGTAGAAAAGGCCGTCGGTAAAAGGTTTACAGGCCTCCTGATACAGCACCCCAGCTATATAAACCGTGTCTATGAACTGCAGGCCATGGACACTGAGCGTGTCGTGGCTAAATTCTACCGGCCGGGCAGGTGGAGCAGGGAAGCCCTTAAAGAAGAACATGCCTTCATAGCCGACTGCGATGCCGACGAAATTCCTGTCGTAGCACCGGTTAAACTGTCCAACGGGTCGACTCTTATGAATATCGAAGGCATCAACCTTGCCGTCTTTCCCAAAAAGGGCGGGAGGATGTTCGAGATAAATACCGATGAAGACTGGGTCCGGGTCGGAAGCATTATAGGAAGGATTCATGCCGCAGGCGCAAAAAAACAGGCCCCACACAGGGTCAGGCTCCATCCAGACATATCAACACGGTCGGATATCGAATTTCTCCTTGAAGGCGGATTCGTTCATTCCGAATCGAGGAACGCATTCAGGGAGCTGTGTTTTCAGATACTTGAAGAAATCACCGGGCTCTTTGGCGGCATCGAATACATACGCATTCACGGTGACTGCCACAGGGGGAATATTATTGAAAGGCCCGGCGAAGGGCTCATGGTAATCGACCTTGACGACATGATGACAGGCCCGCCCGTGCATGACCTGTGGCTGATGCTGCCGGATCACTACACAAGGGCGAAGCGTGAAATCGAGCTCATCATGAGCGGTTACGAAGAGTTCAGGGAATTCGATTATTCAACGCTTAGGCTCATAGAACCTCTCAGGTTTATGCGCATCATATATTATCTTGCATGGTGCGCCCGTCAGGGCGACGACCTCGACTTTAAGCGTGATCATCCCGACTGGGGCAACGAAAACTTCTGGGCGAGGGAATTGATCGACCTGCGCAATCAGTTCCAGATCATCATGGAGCATAAGGAAGAATGGAACCGCGAGCACGGCAATGTGTTGCCGGATGATGATGGAGATGATGGTTTTTATTGATTCCGATTCGCATTCAAGCGCTTCCTTGAGAAGTGATCTTTCATTCGGAAATCAGGGAAATATTTTCAAAGGCCTGAATGATCTTGAAGTGTTTATCGTAGGTATAAATAGATGCATCTGCTTCAAGAGACAGTACTGAGATCAGGCAGTCAGACAGGGGTGTTTCTTTTCCCCGTTTTCTCAATCTGAATGAAAGCTCCCCGCTCTTTATCCAGGTTTCGGGTGTTTCATTGATGAATTCATAGACATGAATGAAGTCTTTCAGTACGTTCAATTCCTTATCGGAATTGGCTCCCTGCATAAGTTCGGAAAGGATGATACCTGCGCAGCAAATCCTGTCTTCATCAATCAACTGCACGACATTCGTATAGGCAGGCTCTTTCCTTCTGAAAAAATCAATCCATACAGATGTGTCGACAAGAACTCTAGCCGAGCCTTTCATCTTTATGCCTCAATTCTCCGGCTTCGATATCAAACTTCATATCGCCTGCGGCCGACTTGATCTTTTCCAGCTTTTTCTTTCTGATCTCGTCCTTGATTGCTATTACAACCGCTGCCGTCTTGCTTTTTGCCCCCACGGCCGATACGAGTTCATCAAGCAGATCGTTCGATAAAGTTATGGTCGCTCTTGCCATATTAATTCTCCATAATAATTTAGCACCATTTTCTATATAAAATTAGTGCATATGTCAACGATCACCAGAAACCATTAAAAATCCGTTTCCACAAATAAACGAGATGTGAGACATTGCGGTGAAGGAAGTTCTATGACGGATTTTGAGAGGATAATCGACAGGCGGAACACCTCCTGCATCAAGTGGGACAAGTACAAGGGCAGGGATGTCATTCCCATGTGGGTGGCCGACATGGACTTTAAAGCGCCCGGACCCGTAACCCAAGCGATAATTGACAGAGCCCGCCACGGAGTTTTCGGCTATACCTGCGAACCGGATGAACTCTCAGATGTTATAATAGACATGCTTGAAAAGGAATACTCCTGGCGGATAAAACCTTCATGGCTTGTCTGGCTGCCGGGCCTTGTGACAGGGCTTAACATCTCTTGCCGCGTCACGCCCGGAAAAGCAGTGATGACGTCCATCCCTGTTTACCCGCCGTTTTTAAGCGCCCCCGTCAATGCAGGCAAAATGCTAGTAACAACGGAGCACGTCATTAATAATGGCAACTATACGTTTAACTTCGATGCTATCGATAAGGCCGCATCAGAAGGCACAGACATGTTCATACTCTGCAACCCGCAAAATCCCCTCGGACGGGTTTTCAGTTTTGAAGAACTGAATACTCTTGCCGGAATCTGTTTAAGGCGCGGCATGGTGATCTGCTCGGACGAAATACACTGCGGTCTTGTCCTTGATAAAGACAAAAGACATGTCCCGATAGCTTCCCTCTCGGAAGAAATCGCCTCAAGATCGATTACACTGATGGCGCCCAGCAAGACATTCAACATACCCGGGCTTGGCTTCTCATTTGCCGTCATTCCTGATGAAAAAATCAGGAAAAGCTTCAGGAAGGCCATGGATGGTATTGTTCCCCATGTGAATATCTTCGGGTATGAGGCAGGCATGGCGGCCTATCAAAAATGCAGCGGCTGGCATCATGACCTTATCGTCTATCTCAGAGGAAACAGGGATCTCGTCGAAAAGGCTGTTTCGAAAATAAAAGGGCTCAGTATGAAGCATGTCGAAGCTACATACCTTGCCTGGATCGACTGCCGGGAACTGTGGCACGAAAACCCGGCGGCCTTTTTTGAGGAGCACGGGGTCGGGCTGTCTGACGGAGAATTTTTCGGCGTCAAAGGTTTTGTCAGGCTCAATTTCGGCTGCCCCAGGTCTGTTCTCGAAGATGCTCTTGGCAGAATTGAACAGGCTGTTTCGGCCCTTAAAATATAGGGAATCCCTCTTCAGGTCTCACGGCCTTTCTTTTCCCTGAACAGCTGATTGAGAATTACTGCCAGCACTGTGGCCAGAGTCAGAGGAGAGCTGAAGAGTGGCCTTAATATGACCGGAACCGAAGCATACATACCCGGTATTATATCAAGGCTTACCCCGAATATGATCGGCACCGCTATTACAAAGGTTCTGCTTATAGTCACTCCCGAGCCGACAATTATCTGAAGGCTTGAGAGTATCATGAAACAGGTTACATAAATCAGGATTGCACCCATCAGCGGCTTGGGCATCATTGAAAGAAGTACTCCAACCTTGGGTGAGAATCCCAGCAGGATAAAAAGCGCGCCGGCCATGAACCCTATATATCTGCTGGTTGCAGCCGAGGCCTTGCTGAATGCGACATTGCTGGCGGAGGTGTCCGATGCCATTCCTCCGAGCAGCCCCGAAATTGTGACACATGCCGCATCGGCCATAAGACCTGAACTGACCCTGTTCATATCGGGCTCTTTCCAGTCGTCGTCATTGACCTTTTCACACATGATAATGTTTCCGAATGATTTGAGCGCGCCTGTTATCGAAACGATTATAAAGGCCGGCAGAAGAGAAAGATCAAAACTTATCCGGGTGATGCCTGAGAATGACGGCAGCGCAAGCCACGGCACAGCATTGAATGTTCTTATTTCATTCTCGGTGATGACGCCTGTCAGAAATGAAATCAGATAGCCCCATATAAGGCCGATCAGTACATTATACAGTTTTATCCTGCCTTTTCCCCATACATTGATGCAGATAAGTATCAGCAGCGTTGAGGATGATATTATAAGGCTTGTCATGTTTATCGGTTCCCCGCCGTAGGAAATTCCGAGAAACTTCGATGCGCCAAGAGGTATAAGACTTTCGGCAACCATGAAAACGACAAGGCCGGTGATCTCCGTAGGGAAAAGGAATTTCATGCGGTGAATAAACCTTGCAAAAACCGCTTCCGTCAATCCTGCGGCAATTACCATTCCTCTCATGAGCGGTATGCCGCCCAGCCATGCAGCCTGAATCGATGCTGCAAAAAAATTCGGACCCGGCAGGTTCGGGCATAGATATCCGGAACCAAGACCTTTAATTCTTGAGCATTGAAGCAAGGTGCCGATGCCGCAGGCGATCATTGTAAGCGCAACGACGTTTGAAGTTTCCCCGAGACTGCCGCCCAGTTCCGTTATGAGAACCACCGGCAGAACCAGGCAGCTGGACATGAGGAATATATGCTGAAGTCCAAGCAGGAAAAGGATTGCCACCGGCGGCTTATCATCGGTCCAGTAGATTATTCCTTCGGGTCTTTTTGCCATCAGAACAGCCTCACAGTCTCATCCATACTGGCGTTGCAAGATAGAAATCAGAACAGACATAAAGAGTGCTGCCGCCGGTAATGACTTTCCTGCTGAAAAGGAGTTTTCTGGAAGGCAGCATTTCGCCTGGTTTCGGCCACAGATACTGAACCCATACCTCATCCGATGACTTGAGTTTGTCTATCACCTCGAGTATTACCGCTTTTCCCACTGCGTCCTTGAAGGTCGTCAGGTTTCTGCTTGTCATTCCGGGAAACGCAGGATCAAGCAGTGTTTTTCCTGATGAATCGACAACGGTTATGTATGTGTTAAAAAAACAGAATGGTGATGCAGGGTCGCTGAACTCACGGAATGCTTCATTGATGCCTTTAGTTTGTATAAGATCAGCTGCCCTGTCCACATTGTCCTTGATGAAGGTCTTTTCCATTTTCTGGTTATCAAGTCCGCACCCGAGAAGATAGAGCCTGTTATCCTTATCGATGACTTTTCTTATGTATGATGCCTTCCACATGGGGTCGAACTGCGAGCGGTCAAGCCAGTGGTAAAAAACCCATCCATGTGCATCTTTTTCAGGAAGCCTTCCGACATCGGTTATCATTTTTATTACAGGTTTGCCGACAATATCAGTCATCCCGGAGAGATTTTTACCAACGAGTTCAGGGGTTACAGGATGGAAGATACAGACCCCGTTTATATCATAGGCGAACAGGTACCAGTTATCATTGAACCATTTTGAATTTTTCTTACCGAATTCAGCAAATGCCGCTGAGCCCTCTTTTTCCAGAACCGAGGCGGCCGCTTCGACGAAGCCGATAAGCTGTTTTGTATCTTCATACATATACCCGGTGGTTTTGCCTACAATTGAATCCTTTTCAGAACTGCAGGAACACATTATAAATGAGGTAATTGCAAAGACCGAAAGTGCCAATAAGCTCTTCAGTCTTTTTGAAGTTGAACCGGAGTATATGATCTTCTGGTAGTTCATTAGTTTTATTATCGGAAATTCAGTTGGGGGAATTAATACAAAAAATGATTCAGCTCGTTATAAACGCCCACATCTCTTCTTGACTGGCAAAGAGTTTTGACTGAAGAGTGAACAAATGATTATCGAGATTAACGGGAAAAAACCCAGAATTGCCATAGGGGTTTTCGTGGCTCCGAATGCGGTTGTCATTGGAGACGTGGAAATCGGTGAGGGCTCAAGCATCTGGTACGGTGCAGTAATCAGGGGCGACCTTAATGCAATAAGGATAGGCAGATTTTCCAACATACAGGACAACTGTACGGTACATGTCGACGGCCACAATGCAGCCGTTATAGGAGACTATGTCACTGTCGGCCACAACGCTGTCCTTCACGGCTGCCGTATATGTGAAGGTTCGGTGATCGGCCTGGGTTCGGTGCTTTTAAACGGCTCGATCATAGGAAAGGGCTCGATCGTGGCGGCGGGCACAGTCGTCAGGGAGAGGCAGGAGATAGGAGAGAACCAGCTTGTCGCAGGTTCACCCGCAGTGTTCAAGAGGGAGCTTGATGCAGACAGTGCGATAGCAAACAGAAATCCGGCTGAAATTTATTTTGAACTGGCAAAGAAGCATTTAACAGCCAATAGGAGGGAATCATGAAAATAAGGCTCGAAAAGTATACGGATGTTCTCATCTGGGGGCTTACAACGGCGCGAACTCAAACCTTTAAGAAAGGCGACATCATCCTGCTCAGGTATGAGCTGCCCGCCATAAGTCTTGCTGAATCCGTATACGCAAGGCTTATAAAAATGGGTTTTAATGTCATCCCGAGGGCTGGCATCACCCCGCCCATGGAGAAGGGATTTTACGCCCTTTCAAATGAAGAGCAGCTCACATTCAGAGTACCGGGGAATGAGGAACTTTATAAGAGCCTCAACGGGAGCATCTATATTATCGCACCATCATCGCTTACCCACCTTGCCGGGATCGATCCGAAACGCATAGGCATGGTGGCGGTCGCCCAGAAATACCTGCGCGATATACTGGATAAGCGCGAAGAAATGGGCCTCTTCGGGTGGACTCTGTGCATGTATCCCACGGAAGAACTCGCAAAACATGCGGGCCTCTCATTGGAAGATTACACGAAACAGATTATAAAAGCCGCTTTCCTTAACAACAGAGACCCGGTCGGGAAATGGATAGATGTTTATACTGAAGTGAGCTCGATCAAAAAAGGGCTGAATTCCATGGATGTAAGTGAATATCATGTGGAAAGCGCTAACACCGACCTTATCATAACGCCCGGAGAAATGAGGAAATGGATAGGAATTTCAGGGCACAACATACCGAGCTTCGAGATATTCCTGTCTCCCGACTGGCGCGGGACAAGGGGAGTTTATTACGCAGACCAGCCATCATACAGGAACGGCAACCTGGTAAAAGGACTGAAGCTTGAATTCAAGGACGGCCGCGCAGTCAAGATTGAAGCTGATGAGGGTTCGAAATTTGCCCGCAAGCAGCTTGCCATGGATGAGGGGGCTTCTCAGGTGGGCGAATTTTCGCTCACAGACAAACGCTTTTCCAAGATAGACAAGTTTATGGCCAACACCCTTTTCGACGAGAATTTCGGAGGCAAAAACGGCAACTGCCATATCGCTCTCGGCGCATCGTATTCGGATACATATTCCGGGGACCCGGCAGAGCTGACGAAAGAGAAGAAAGAAGCGCTGGGCTTTAACGATTCGGCGCTGCACTGGGACCTTGTGAATACCGAAAAAAAGAGGGTCATGGCAAAGCTTAAATCCGGAAAAAGTATAACGATATATGAGAATGGAGTATTTATCATATAATTCTGGGCTGCATTCAAGATGACGCAGCCGACACAATTTCGGAAAGCGAAATTGGACGTTCCGAAGGAACGCCCGCAGGGTGAGGGCTATTTGCCCGAATCAAAGGCGGGGCTTGAATGCGAAACGGAATAAAACTGGAGGGTCTGATTAATGGCTGTTGAACCGAACAAGATAATTTACTCGATGATGCGCGTAAGCAAGCGCTACGAAAAAAAGGAAGTCATCAAGGACATATCGCTGTCCTATTTTTACGGCGCCAAGATTGGTGTACTGGGCCTCAATGGTTCGGGCAAAAGCTCTCTCCTTCGTATAATGGCCGGCGTCGACAATGCCTTTGACGGCCAGGCCGTGCTTTCTCCGGGATACACCGTAGGCTATCTCGAGCAGGAACCCCTTGTCGATGAAACCAGAACTGTACGCCAGGTTGTAGAAGAGGGCGTGCAGGAAACGGTAGACCTGCTGAACGAATTTAACGAGATCAACATGAAATTTGCCGAGCCTATGGGTGACGATGAAATGAACGCACTGATCGAACGCCAGGGAGTCGTGCAGGAAAAGCTAGACCACCTTAATGCATGGGACCTGGATGCACGCCTTGAAATGGCGATGGATACCCTGCGCTGTCCGCCGGGTGACATGCAGGTAAAGGTGCTTTCCGGCGGCGAAAAGCGCAGGGTTGCGCTGTGCCGTCTGCTGTTGCAGAAACCGGATATACTGCTTCTCGACGAGCCGACCAACCATCTCGATGCCGAGACCGTGGCATGGCTCGAACATCACCTGCAGCGCTATGAGGGTACAATCATTGCGGTCACACACGACCGTTATTTCCTGGATAATGTTGCCGGCTGGATACTTGAACTTGACCGGGGCCATGGTATTCCCTGGAAAGGGAACTACTCTTCATGGCTTGAACAAAAGCAGGAAAGGCTGAGGGTTGAGGAAAAAGGCGAGACCGAACGCCAGAAAACACTTGAACGCGAACTGGACTGGATACGCATGAGCCCGAAGGGGCGCCATGCAAAGGCGAAGGCCCGTATAACCGCATATGAAGACCTTCTCGGCCGAGAATCCGAGAGGCGCGCCAAAGATCTGGAAATATATATACCGCCTGGGCCCAGGCTCGGCAATGTGGTAATCGAAGCAAAAGACGTATCGAAAGCCTACGGCGATAACCTTCTTTTTGAAAACATGAGCTTCATGCTGCCGCCAGGCGGTATCATAGGCGTAATCGGACCGAACGGCGCAGGAAAGACTACACTTTTCAGGATGATAACCGGCCAGGAAACGCCCGATTCCGGATCGATCCGCGTCGGCGAAACCGTAAAGCTCGCCTATGTCGATCAGAGCAGGGATTCTCTCAACCCTGATAAAACCATATGGGAAACCATTTCCGGAGGGAAGGACACGATAGAACTAGGTGGGCGCGAGATCAACTCACGCGCGTATGTTGCACGATACAACTTCTCAGGAACGGACCAGCAGAAAAAGCTGAGCACTCTCTCTGGCGGGGAAAGAAACCGGGTTCACCTTGCCATGATGCTGGGGAGCGGCGCGAACGTAATCCTCCTGGACGAGCCTACGAACGATCTCGACGTAAACACAATGCGCGCGCTCGAAGAGGCGCTGGAAAACTTTGCAGGCTGCGCGGTGGTAATCAGCCATGACAGGTGGTTTCTGGACCGCATCGCAACGCATATACTGGCATTCGAAGGCGACAGCACGGTATCATGGTTCGACGGCAACTACACTGAATATGAAGAAGACAGGAAAAGACGCCTTGGCGCTGCAGCGGATACTCCGCACCGCATGAAATACCGGAGACTGACAAGAGCATGAGGAATATTTGATGGGAAAGAAATGTCCTAAATGCGGATATATAAGAAATGAAGGCGATCCGGGACCCCTGACAGAATGCCCGCGCTGCGGCGTTATTTATGCAAGGGCTGAGGCAAGGCTGGGAAGAGAGCCTGAAGCAGAAAATGAGGAGAAGGAATACGAAAAACCTTCTCCCTGTGCCATCCCTGATATAGTCAGGGAAATTGCCCTTCTGATCAAGTCACATTACGGACTCATCTGGATAAGAACCAATGAGGAAGACCGTGCGGAAAGCCTGCTCACCCATCTGGCAGACTCTTTAAGCTTGAAGCTTTTTACATGGAGTCTGACGCAGGGCCTCAAACGCACTGACATGGACGGCCCGGTTTATATGACAACCGAACCGAAGGCCGCCCTGGACCATGTCATCAGTTCGGATTTTCCCGCGATCTACCTATTTCAAGGGATGGGGCCTTTTATCAGTGAACCAGCAATTGCAGCCAGACTCAATGATGCCGCAAAAAAGTATTCCTCCCTCAATGCCTCGATAATTCTGACCGGGATCGATTTGAATATTCCAGAGAACCTGAAGCCGTATCTGGCTCAAGTGTCACCTCCGGCGCCCAGAAGAGAGGAATATTCGGAACTCCTCAACAATATCATCCGCGACCTCAGGGTTAAAACCGAGATAAAAGTCGAGATAACACAGAATGAACTGAACCAGCTCATAAACAATCTGAAGGGGCTGACGCTTCTTGAGGCGGAAAAGATTCTGACCAGGGCCATAATTGAAGACGGCGGTCTTAATGCAAAAGACATCCAGAAGGTGATTGACGCAAAAAGGACGGTCGTGGAAAGAGACGGTCTTCTTGAATATTTCCCGGCTGAGCACGGCATGTCGGAAATTGCGGACATGGCCACACTGAAGGACTGGCTCAACAAGCGAAGGATGATAATAACCGAACCTGAAAGGGCTGTTTCTTTCGGGCTCGCTTTCCCAAAGGGGATACTCCTGCTCGGCGTTCCGGGATCGGGGAAGAGCCTGTGTGCCAAGGCCGTTTCAATGGAATGGGGCCTGCCTCTATTAAAAATGGACCCGTCCAACCTGTACAACAAATATATAGGCGAGAGCGAGCGCAACTTCAAGCGCGCCATGGAAACAGCGGAAAAGATGGCGCCGGTAATCCTCTGGATAGACGAGATAGAAAAGGCGTTCGCATCAGGCGGAAGCGAGGACGGAGGTGTTTCCCAGCGTGTTCTCGGCACATTCCTTTCATGGCTGCAGGACAGGAAGGGCGATGTTTTTGTAGTGGCTACCGCAAACGATGTGGAAAAGCTACCGCCCGAATTCCTCAGAAAAGGGCGTTTCGACGAGGTATTCTTTGTAGACCTGCCCGATGCCGAGAGCAGGGCCGCCATCTTCTCGATCCATCTCAGAAGACGCGGAAAAGACCCGGCCGGATTCGATATCGAAGCCCTTGCGAGAAATTCTGACGGCTTCAGCGGGGCCGAGATAGAACAGGTGGTCGTATCAGGGCTTTATGGCGCATTTTCCTCCAATTGCGAACTTACAAACGATATGCTCATTGCTGAAACAGGCAGGACAAAACCCTTATCGGTCATCCGGGCGGAGCAGATCGAAGACCTGAGGGAATGGGCGTCGGAAAGGACAGTCCGCGCGCATTAGTCTTGCTGAGGGCGGCATGAATACCGGGAAAGATTGCATGAACGCTGATGATATAATCGCCAGGCTCAGGGCTCTGGCCAACCCTGCCAACGCCACTGGCATGGCGCGCTACGGGATAAATCCCGAGGGTGTTCTTCTTGGCGTATCAATGCCCATACTCAGGGCCATGGCAAAAGAGATCGGAAAAGACCACAAATGTGCCCTCGCTTTATGGGACTGCGGAATTCACGAGGCAAGAATACTCGCATCACTTGTTGATAACCACAGGGAAGTGCTACCGGAACAGATGGAAGAATGGGTCTCTGGTTTTGATTCGTGGGACGTGTGCGATCAGGTCTGTTCAAACCTTTTCCAGAAAACACCCTATGCAATTCAAAAGGCCCTTACCTGGAGCAAAAGGGAAGAGGTCTTTGTCAAACGCGCAGGCTTTGTCCTTATGGCAAGGATCGCCATTGCCGACAAAAAGGCTCCGGATGAATTGTTCGAACAGTTTTATCCTTTGATTAAGAGCGAATCAGGTGATGACAGGCCCATGGTCAGAAAGGCGGTAAACTGGGCCATCCGGCAGATAGGGAAACGCAACCTGAACCTCAACGGGAAAGCCGTTGAGCTTTCCCGCGAGATACGCCTCTCTGGCACAAAGGCAGGCAGATGGATAGCTGCCGATGCCTTGCGGGAGCTTACAGGCCCGGCTGTTCAGGAGAGACTTATCAGTAGAGCTGTAAATCGAAAGTCATAATAACCATAGCCTGTTCACAAAATAGATGCGAACAGGCTAATATGGTAGTAGATATTGGTTTATTCCTTCTCAGGTGAAATTATTTTATAAACAAAACCCGCCAAAGCTGCTCCAACAATTGGCGCTACCCAGAACAACCACAATTGGCTCAATGCCCAGCCGCCGATAAATATTGCCTGACTTGTACTTCTTGCAGGGTTTACCGATGTGTTCGTTACAGGAATGCTTATCAGGTGAATAAGGGTTAAACCCAGGCCGATTGCTATTCCGGCAAAACCTTTAGGCGCTTTTGAATGTGTGGCGCCTAAAATAATAATTAAAAACATGAAGGTCATTACAACTTCACTTGTTAATCCGGAAAGCATGCTGTATCCGCCGGGTGAGTGTTCCCCGTACCCATTGGCTGCAAAGTTTCCAATTTCAAATCCAGCCTTCCCGCTTGCAATAAGAAACAGAATGCCTGCTCCGGCTATTCCCCCTAGGACCTGTGCAATGATGTATGGAAGCAGCTCTTTCTTATCAAAACGGCCACCGGCCCAGAGGCCGATTGATACTGCAGGATTCAAGTGGCAACCGGAAATGTGACCGATTGCATAAACCATTGTCAGCACTGTTAAACCGAATGCAATTGCAACACCTGCAAATCCGATTCCCAGTTCCGGATATGCTGCTGCTAAAACGGCGCTTCCGCATCCTCCCAATACCAGCCATAAAGTTCCGATAAATTCCGCAGCTAGTTTATTCATAAGCTCTCCTTTTTATCAGGCCAAATATCAGCCTGTGGCTTGCTTGAATATCTGTCCACTTTTAAGCTGTTTCACCGGAAAAATTTTTGTATGACCAGAATGTAAGATTATAAATCCTAAAACTTGAAATTGTCTCTTACCCTGTTGAACTCCTGTCTGGCGTATTCAAGGGGGATAAGATAACTTATCCAGTTTCGTAATATAAGGAGGTCAATTGATATCGCCATGATGGCACCGCCTACTACATCCCATAATACATGCTGTTTGGTGAGGAGTGTAGACAGGACTGTAAGCATTGCAACTACGACGCAGAACCAGCCAAGTATGCGGTTTTCCCTGAAGACACAAAAAGTGGCAAGAAGCGTTAACCCGACATGCAGGCTGGGAAATCCGCATACAGGGTTATCAATCCAGTCGAGCTGGGAAAATATCCACCCTGTGAAACCGGCAGGGAGTTCATATGACCTGGGAATGCTTACGGGGAAAACAACGAATATTGAAGCTGAAATTATAATCAGAAGGCCGCACCCGACAACCGTCCTGAAATAAAGTGAACGGTTTTCACACACGAGCGAAGGAAGCATGGAAAATATATATATGAAGGAATACGGATAAATAAAATAGGGCATGAAAGGTAATGCTTCATCCACCGGTGTAGAAATATTGTGGCAGCTGCTCATGTCGATGAAACGGTTGGCAGTAAGATATGCGACACAGAAAAACAGATACATTATTACAGTGCAGATGAGCCGTTCCTTTATGCTTATGCCTGTTTGCAGGTGTCTGATATATCTTTCTAACAGTGCCTTCACAGTAAATCCTCCATTTATTAAATATCAAATTTATCATCAACAGTATCTAAAATTCCAATGTTGTTGTCCATAGGGATTTTTCTTGAATTGTATCCCTTGATGAAGATGGGTATTGAGTATACTTGATCATTATTATAACCCGGGGGAGATTAAAAAATGGATAAAGTCTTATTTCCGCAAGACTTCATGTGGGGTACAGCCGCATCGGCATATCAGACAGAAGGGGGCAATTTCAACAACGACTGGTTCTTCATGGAAAAGATGGATATGAGGAAGCCGGCCGTACAGAGAAAATTCAGAGAAGCCTGCGGGAATGCATGTGACCACTGGAACCGCTACGATGAGGATTATGCCCTTGCCAGGGAACTTGGCATAATGATTCACCGTCCATCAATCGAATGGTCAAGGGTGATACCCTCTGAGGGTAAAGTGGATGAAGCAGCCATCGCCCATTACCGGAAAATCCTTGAGGCAATTAAAGCCAACGGTATGAAGGTCATGCTCTGTCTGCATCATTTTACTATTCCCATATGGGTGCTTGCTTATGGCGGTTTTGAGAACAGGCCTGTTTTCATGAAGCATTTCAGGGATTATCTTGACATTATTATTAGTTCGTTGGGCGACCTTGTCGACTACTGGCTTCCGATAAACGAGCCTAATGTCGTGCCTCTTGGCGGATACTTAGCCGGTCTTTTTCCTCCATACAAAAAGAACCCTGTCGCATTTATAAAGGTCTACCGGACCTTTTTCGATATGCATCAGGCATCCTTTCATACGATAAAAAAATATTATCCAAAGGCACCTGTTGGGGTTGCTTTTGCCTTTATGCATTTCAGACCCTACAGGCCAGGAGTATTTATTGACAGGGCCGGCGCAAGGTTTGCCGACATAACAGCCAATCTGAGGTTTTTCGAAGGGGTAAAGACAGGAAAAATCGGGTTGCCGCTTGGTCTGTGGGATGAAATCCCGGGTTTGAAAGGTGCGATGGATTTCATCGGCCTCAATTATTACAGTTCGAGCTATCAGAAAGGGTTGACCAACATTTCATCGAAACCCGGAGACATAATAACCGATATGGGCTGGGTGATTTATCCCGAGGGCATATATGACTGTCTCGAGTATCTTGGAAATGAGGTAAAACTTCCTATAATTGTAACTGAAAACGGCATAGGAACAACCGACGAAGCGCAGAGGATTTTCTGCCTGGATGCCCATATCAGACAGGTTCACAGGGCGATTAAAGCAGGCATCCCGGTTGAGGGTTATATGTGCTGGTCTCTTACCGACAACTATGAATGGGACAAGGGATACTCCATGAGATTCGGTCTCATTGATATAGACTTCGCCACTCAAAAACGCACAATAAAAGAAGGCGGCAAATGGTATGCAAAGGTGATAGCGCGGAACGGACTGGGGTGACCGGCAGACCTTGACAAAATAAAGCTAAGGCACTACTCAGGAAACGAAAGGAGAGGACCATGCCCATCTATGAATACAGATGCAAAAAATGCGATAATAATTTTGAAAAACTTGTTTCTCTGAGCAGTAAAGACAAGATCAAGTGTCCCAAATGCGAATCCGAGGATATAGTTAAAAAAATGTCCATGACAGCTTCGGGAAAATCAGGATGCGGGACATGTTCGTCGACTTCCTGCGGTCCGTCCTGAGGGTAAATTAAGCGGCGCGGTCTGCGCCGCACAATTAAAAAAAGAGGGCCGGTTGTCCGGCCCTTTGTTTTTTAGAATAAATCTTCTACAATTATCGTCTGATCTCGTTTCGGACCGGTCGATATAATCGCAGCCTTAACGCCCAGTTTATTCTCGATGTAAGCGATATAAGCCTTGCAGTTTGTAGGAAGGTCTTCATATTTCTTTATGTCAGAAAGATTTTCTTCCCAGCCGGGGAGTTCTTCATAGGATATCTCCATTTCGGGATAGAGTTCAAGATCGGCAGGCATGCTTTCCATTACCGTATCTCCTGACCTGTAGGCCGTGGCGACCTTTAATGTATCAAGGCCCGAAAGGACATCGAGTTTTGTTATGGCAAGGTGGCTAATCGAGCTGAGACGGACAGTATGTCTCAGGGCCACAAGGTCAAGCCACCCGCACCTTCTGGGCCTGCCTGTTGTAGCGCCGTATTCGCCGCCGAATGCACGAAGTCTTTCGCCGAGCTCGTCCGTCAGTTCCGTAGGGAATGGTCCGCCGCCGACCCTAGTCGTATATGCCTTGCAAATGCCAAGGACTTTATTAATCCTGGTGGGGCCGATACCTGAACCGGTGCATGCAGCCCCTGCAATCGTATTTGAAGAAGTGACATAGGGATATGTCCCGAAATCCATATCCAGATTTCCACCCTGCGCACCCTCGAATAAAAGACTTTTGCCTGACTTGACGGCTTTGTCTATCAGGATTGAGGCATCGGCAACAAACGGTTTCAGACGTTCACCCAGTATTATGTGTTTTTCTATGATCTCGTTTTTGTCCGGGGCCTTTGCATTAAGGATTTTTGTTATATATTCCTGGCGCTCATCCCAGAAGGCATCGATTTTTTTTCTTAAAAGCCCCGGATTGATAAGGTCAATTACGCGTATGCCGGTTCTTCGGGCCTTGTCTTCATATGCGGGACCGATACCTCTGCCTGTCGTGCCTATACGTGCTGCATCTCGGGCATGGTCTATCACCTTGTGGTAAGGCATGATAACGTGAGCCCGGTCGCTGATTGCAACCGTATCGGGTGTAACGTCGTGGCCTTTCAATCTCAATGAATCTATTTCACCAAGAAGGATTTCCGGGTCCAGCACGACACCGGACCCGATTATGCACATCTTGTTTTTATGCAGTATGCCTGAAGGTATAAGATGGAGGACAACCTTGTTGTCACCTATAACCAATGTATGCCCTGCATTGTTTCCACCCTGAAATCGTATGATGAGGTCGGCTTTTTCCGTAAGGAGATCAACTACCTTTCCTTTTCCCTCATCTCCCCACTGCGCGCCAACAATTACTAAATTTGCCATTGTTTTCTTCTCCTGTCAGATTGTAACCTTCTGAACCGATAGCGTATTTGAGACATTCCTGATCTTTTCAGCCACGGACTCAGGCACCTCTGCATCCAGGTTGATAATTATTATCGCAGTACCTTTCTTTTTGTCCCTGCCGAGGAAAAGTCTTGCGATATTGATCTTGTCATCTCCCAGAGTAGAAGCGATCTTTCCCACAGTTCCAGGCAGGTCTTTATTGTAGATTACGAGCATGTTGCCTTCAGGCGTAACTTCTATAGGGTAATTGTCGATCTTCACTATTCTGAGATCGTCCTGGGTAAAGACTGCACCTGCCAGGTAGCGTTTTCCAGTGTCCAGCTGGACCACAAGTTCCAGTGTATTTGTGAATATTTCCTCTTTTTCTGTTTTTGACTCGACAACCTCTATCCCTCTGTCTTTTGCAATAATCGGTGCATTGATAAAGTTGACATCATCCATGATGGCTGTAAACAGCCCTTTAAGCATTGAAATCGTTACAGGCTTTGTGTCTATTCCGGAAGCTGCCCCGCAATAATTGACCGTTACCTTGCGGATCCTTCCAGATATGAGCTGGCCCATGAAAAG
>CAYNVT010000003.1:26145-75516 GCA_964400685.1 uncultured Bacteriovoracaceae bacterium
AAAAGCCCCATTTTTTCAGCAAGCTCAATATAGGGCTTTACTTTGGGAAGCATGTCCGGTCCTACCGATGGAGCGTTCACTGCATTCCTGATGACGCCATTGTTAAGGTAATCGACCATCTGCTCTGCAACAGCTATTGCAACATTTTCCTGCGCCTCTTCGGTTGAAGCCCCGAGATGAGGCGTGCAGATTACCTTCGGATGAAGGGGGAGAGTCCAGTCCTCAGGCGGTTCCTTCTCGAACACGTCAACTGCAGCACCCGCGACCTTGCCTGAATCGAGAGCTTCGATAAGCGCTTTTTCATCAACTATACCGCCCCTTGCGCAATTGATAACCATGACGCCTTTTTTCATTTTGGCAAAAGCTTCTTTTCCCAGAAGCCCTACTGTATCCTTTGATTTGGGAGTATGAACCGAAATATAGTCGCTTTTTGCATAGAGCTCATCCAGCGAAACCAGTTCAACACCCATATTGTCAGCTGCCTCTTTTGATATGAACGGGTCATAGGCGATTACATTCATTTTAAGGCCGATTGCCCTTGTCGCAACGATTGTACCGACCCTTCCGATTCCGACGATTCCGAGAGTTTTGTTAAAGACCTCGCGGCCTTCAAAGCTTTTTTTGTCCCATTTCTGCGCTTTCATCGATGCTGTCGCCTGTGGAATAAAACGTGTAAGGGACATAAGCATGGCTATTGCATGCTCACCTGTCGTCACCGTATTGCCGCCCGGGGTATTCATGACGACAATACCCTGCTTGCTTGCTGCTTCGGAATCGATATTGTCAACACCTGCGCCCGCGCGTCCGATTACCTTGAGTTTTTTGCCGGCAGCTATGATCTCTGCTGTAGCCTTTGTTGCGGACCTCACGACAAGGCCGTCATACTCACCGATAATCTCTTTCAGTTCTTCAGGCTTAAGGCCTGTCTTTACATCTACCTGAAGTCCACCCTGTTTTAGGATTTCTTCTCCTCGTGCTGATAGTTTGTCACTAACTAGAATTTTCAAGCGGCACCCCCTAAGAAAGTATAGAAAACCGTCGCACTTTTAACAAATGGGCTTGTATGTGTCAACAATATAGAATTATAAATTATAGTTATATATTATACTTATTAAAGCTCCATGAAATATTCGATTTCTGTTAATATTATTATGAGAGTGAAAAAATGATTCTATCAGAAAACGGCCGGATATGTGAAAAGTGCGGGCTTCATGAAGCCGTTATTTTATGCGACGGGTGTTCTCGGGCGTTGTGTGAAAAATGCCGCATATTCGATTTGTGGAGCTATGGCTGCGGCCACATCGATCCCAAGGTTTTCTGTTATGAATGCCATGACAGTCCGGAGAAAAATCCCTGGGGGGGGAAGCGTACCGAATAATAAATTCAAGGCAACCTTGACATATCCCGATGTATACCTATTAAGAAACTTATAATAGTTTGCGGAGATGAATATGATAAACCTTAAATTTCAGGAAATAATGGGCTTTCTGCTCGGATCGGAAATGGGGGAAGAAAGGCTGGGAATATGTTATCCCTCAATTGACGTATATGAAAGTTCCGATGATCTGTTTATCGAGATGGAAATCCCGGGGGTAATACAGGAAGATGTAAATGTGGAAATAATCGGCAACACATTACGGATAAGCGGTATGAAAAAGGACCCTCTTTCAAGCGGCGGGGTAAGATACATAAGAATGGAAAGGAGCTTTGGGGGATTCAGCCGTGAACTGGAGATCCCGGAAAGATTCAACCTTGAGAGAATTGACGCCAAGTTCAAGGACGGGGTTCTGACGGTAAGAATCGCGCGTTCGGAACATAAAGTGGAAATGGTTAAACGCATAGAGGTAAAATAGAACTTTTTCAGGAGAGACGAATGGAAAATGAGAAACAGGCAATAGAAATCCCTGGCAACGTGCCATTGCTGCCGGTCAGGGATGTTGTAATCTACCCATATATGATACTCCCGCTTTTTGTCGGCCGCGGGCTTTCGATAAAGGCTGTCGATGAGGCTCTTAACAAGGACCGGTTTATCTTCCTGGTGGCACAGAAGGATTCTTCTGTTGAAGAGCCTGAACCTGAACAGATCTATACCATGGGGACAATTGCCATGGTTATAAGGATGCTCAAGCTTCCTGACGGAAGGGTGAAGATTCTTGTACAGGGTGTTGCGAAGGCGAAAATCAAGAATTTCATAAAGGACGATCGGGGATTCTATACGGTCGATATTGAAAAGCTTGAAGAGCCCGAGATCAAGGAATTTACCGTCGAAATAGAAGCGCTTATGAGGTCCGTCAAGGAACAGTCCGAGCGGATACTCCAGTTGAGAGGCATCGTCTCGCCCGACGCCCTTTCCATACTTGAGGCAATCGACGATCCGGGCAGACTTGCTGATCTGGTCGCATCAAATCTCAGGCTCAAGGTTGACGAATCCCAGAATGTCCTGGAAATAGTCGACCCGATCGAGAGACTCAAGCATGTAAATTCGCTGCTCACCAAGGAGATGGAGCTCACCGAGGTTCAGGCAAGGATACAGAACCAGGCCAAAGACGAGATGAATAAAACCCAGAGGGAATATTTCCTCCGCGAGCAGATGCGCCAGATACAGAACGAATTGGGAGAGGTCGACGACAAGGGCAAGGAGATCGATGAGTACAGGCAGAAGATCGACAAGGCCAAGATGCCGGAAGAGGTTGGGAAAGAGGCTACGAAGCAGCTTGACAGGCTAAAGATGATGCACCACGATTCCGCCGAGGCGAATATCATAAGGACATATCTCGACTGGATGGTGGAGCTTCCCTGGTCGATATCCACCGAGGACAAGCTCAATATAAAGGAAGCGGACAAGGTTCTGGAAGAAGACCATTACGGTCTTGACAAGGTCAAACAAAGGATTCTTGAATATCTGGCGGTCAGAAAACTCAATCCTGACAAGAAAGGTGCCATTCTCTGTTTCGTGGGGCCTCCGGGTGTGGGAAAAACCTCTCTGGGCCGTTCGATTGCAAGGTCTATAGGAAGAAATTTCTACCGTCTTTCTATCGGGGGAGTACGGGATGAGGCGGAAATCAGGGGGCACAGACGGACCTATATCGGCGCACTGCCGGGAAGGATTATTCAGGGTATCAAAAATACAAAATCAAACAATCCGGTCTTTATGATCGACGAGGTAGACAAGATCGGCCAGGATTTCAGGGGTGACCCTTCATCAGCTCTGCTTGAAGTGCTAGACCCGGAGCAGAATTTCAGCTTCCAGGACCATTACCTGAATGTCCCTTTCGACCTCTCGAAGGTTATGTTCATAACTACCGCAAATCTTATCGACCCCATTCCGGGTCCGCTTCGCGACCGTATGGAGGTCATAGAGCTTCCGGGATATACCGATCATGAAAAGCTCCAGATTGCAAAACGCTATCTTGTGCCGAGGCAGATCAAGGAAAACGGAATGCTCGAAACCGACATCGATTTCTCAGACGATTCGATACTCGACATAATCAACCATTACACAAAGGAAGCCGGTGTAAGGAACCTGGAACGTGAAATCGGTTCTATCTGCAGAAAGATTGCCCGCGACATCGCGGAAAAAGAAGGCAAGCGCAAAAAAAACTACAGGGTGACGGCCAAAAACGTGCACAATTATCTGGGAGTTCAGAAATTTCTCCCGGAGCAGGAGCGCACGGAACATGAAGTGGGTGTTTCAACAGGTCTTGCCTGGACACAGTATGGCGGCGAGATCCTCTACATAGAGGTTTCAGTAGTGCAGAGCCAGGACGGCAAGGGCGGCGGACTCGTGCTTACAGGACACCTGGGAGACGTCATGAAGGAATCCGCGCAGGCGGGTATATCTTACATCCGTTCACGTGCGGATCAGCTTGGAATTTCGCCCAGTTTCAACAAGGAAAAAGACGTTCATATCCATGTCCCTGCCGGAGGGATTCCTAAAGACGGACCATCCGCCGGAATAACAATGGCAGTCGCCACAATCTCGGCGCTTACAAACCGTGCTGTCAGAAAAGACATAGCGATGACCGGAGAGATTACATTAAGGGGCAAGGTTCTCCCGATCGGCGGCCTGAAGGAAAAGGCGCTTGCCGCACACAGAAACAAGATATTCGATATAATCATCCCGAAGGATAATGAAAAAGACCTTGAGGACATACCCTCAGAGGTCCGCAAGAAAATAAACTTCCATCCCGTCAGCAATATGGATGAGGTACTGGAACTGGTTTTTGTGAAGTAGAAAAAATTCAAGCGATTGATGAGCAGCAGGTTTATGATTTTCTGCTGCTCACTCTCTGCCCATTTGCAGAAACTCTAAAGATATCCGTTTTCCCTGAACCAGTCGAGGGCCTTTCTGATAGTCACATCGATCGGTGTCTGTGGCAGGCCGAGTTCATTCACTGCCTTTGAACAGTCATACCACTCGGTCATTTTGCCAATTCTTACCTCGCTGGCAGTGACGACCGGAGGTTTTTTCGTAAGATTTGCGATAAGTTCAAAGGCATATCCGAACGCAAGTGCAAGCTTGTAAGGCAGCTTCAGGGCGGGCGGCTTCACACCTGCAATATCTGCAATCAGCCATAAATAATCGTGAACCGTTATGTTTCTGTTTCCCAGAAGGTATCTTTCACCAACCCGGCCCTTTTTCGCCGCAAGGATATGGCCGCGGGCGACATCCTCGACATCGATGATGTTTATACCGCCGTCAATGTAGCCGGGCATTTTCCTTCTGGCCACATCGATAATCATCTGACCGGACGGCGTCGGCTTTATATCGTTCACGCCGATGACCAGCGTGGGGTTGACTATCACGACAGGAAGCCCTCTGGTTACATAAATTCTCGCCTCGTTTTCGGCGATGTATTTGGACATGGAATAGTGGTCGCGCGCTTCCCAGTAGTTAAAGGCCTTTTCTTCGTTTGCAGGCACGGGGCCGCTTGCGGCTATGGCATTGTTGGTGCTTGTATAAACGATCTTCTCGACGCCTGCTTCGAGAGCTGCCTGCATTGTCGCCTTCGTTCCGCCGACATTGACATCGTAGAGCAATTTCGGGTCCGGAGACCAGTGGGCGAAATATGCGGCCGTAAAATAAAGGGTGTCGCAGCCCTTAAGGGCCTTTTTCATGGAATCGGTGTCGCGGATGTCTCCGTACACCTTCTCGACATCAAGATTGTCGATATTGCGCGTATCGCTGGTTTTTCTTATCAGAACCTTTACCTCAACATCATCCTTTATAAGTTCTCTGGCGATTGCCGAACCGATGAACCCGGTTGAGCCGGTAACAAGCTTCTTCATAGTCTTCCGTGCCCCCTTGTCAGTTTTCCGCGTTAAAGGCTGAATTGACGATATCCTGGGCCTCTTCTTTGATCCTTTCCAGGTGGTCTTTACCTTTGAAACTCTCGGCATATATCTTGTAAACGTCTTCAGTGCCGGACGGCCGCGCCGCGAACCAGCCGTTTTGCGCGGTGACCTTGAGGCCGCCTATGGCCGCACCGTTGCCCGGTGCATTTGTCAGAATGGCGGTAATCTTTTCACCGGCAAGGGTGCTGGTTGTTATCTGAGAAGGTGCAAGTTTTTTGAGGATGCTCCGTTCTTTCGCATTTGCCACGGCATCGGTGCGTTCATATACGGGATTTCCGAAGGCTTCCGTCAGTTCGCTGTAATGTTGGGCCGGGTCTTTGCCGGTAGTCGAAAGAATCTCAGCAGCGAGCAGGTCCATGATAATGCCGTCCTTATCAGTCGTCCATACAGTCCCGTCGAGCCTCAAAAATGACGCGCCTGCGCTTTCTTCGCCTCCGAATCCGTATGAGCCGTCAATAAGCCCGTCAACGAACCACTTGAACCCTACAGGGACCTCGCTCAGTTTTCTGCCGAGCCGGGAAGCGACCCGATCGATCATTGAACTGCTGACCAGAGTCTTTCCCACTGCCGCATCGGACCTCCAGCCTGGCCGGTTGGCAAAGAGATAATTTATGGCCACGGCAAGATAGTGATTCGGATTCATTAGCCCTGCGCTTTTCGTGACAATGCCGTGCCTGTCGAAATCAGGGTCGTTGCCGAACGCCAGATCGTATTTGTCCTTGTGGCTTATGAGGCCCGCCATAGCATAAGGCGAAGAGCAGTCCATGCGTATTTTGCCGTCCTTGTCGACCGTCATGAAAGAAAACGTGGGGTCCGCATGGTTGTTCATGATTTCAATATCGAGGCCGTAGACATCCGCTATGACCTGCCAGAAGCCGAGGCCGGAACCGCCCAGCGCATCGGCGCCGAGCTTGAGGCCGGCCGTTTTTACCGCATTCATATTGACCACGTTCTTCAGGTCGTTGACATATGCCGTGACATAATCATGGTAATGCGTGGTAGCAGCCTTTACCGCATTTTCATAGGAAACCCGTTTTACGTCCCTGTTGCCTGATTTAAGCAGCTCGTTCGCCCTTTTCGCGATCTGATCGGTTATATCGGTATCGGCCGGTCCTCCATTGGGCGGGTTATATTTGAAACCGCCGTTGTCCGGAGGATTATGCGAAGGGGTAATGACAACGCCATCCGCAAGCCCGCGGGTTCTATCTTTGTTATAGGTCAGGATTGCATGAGAGATTACCGGGGTCGGCGTGTATTCCTTTGTTATCATCACATCAACGTCGTTTGCGGCCAGCACCTCAAGCGCTGTCGAATGTGCGGGCTCGGACAGCGCGTGGGTATCCATACCGAGAAAGAGCGGGCCCGTGATGTTTTTACTTTTCCGGTATTCGCAGATGGCCTGAGTGATGGCCAGGATGTGCGCCTCGTTGAAGCTGCCATTCATGGACATGCCGCGGTGCCCAGATGTGCCGAATTCAACGAGGTTGGCGGGGTTTTCAGGATCAGGTTTTATGACATAGTACGCGCTTATCAGTTTCGGGATGTTTGCGAGTATTTGGGCCGGGGCCTTCTTTCCTGCCAATGGACTGATCGCCATTTAATACCTCCTTTACACTTTATAGATTTGCCGCTTCCTTCCAGACCGGCAAATCTTCAAAGCGCTCATATGTCGGCATAGGGCTATTTAAGCGCCTCTTTGATCCTGTCCAGGGCCTTTTCGACGTTCTCCCTTGAATTGAATGCGCTGATACGGATGAAACCCTGGCCGCACCTGCCGAACCCTGCGCCGGGTGTAGTGACCACGCCAGCTTTCTCGAGGAGCATGCTGAAGAACTCCCAGGAATCTCTCCCGCTGTCCACCCATATATAAGGAGAGTTTTCGCCGCCGGTGCAGGCAAGTCCGAGCCCTCCCACAGCCTGCCTGATGTGCTTCGCATTTTCCAGATAATAATCGCTCAGCTCCCGGACCTGCTTTTTCCCTTCTGTTGAATATGTGGCTTCAGCCGCACGCTGCACAGGATAGCTTACACCGTTGAACTTGGTCGTATGCCGCCGGTTCCAGAATCCGTGCAAATTATATTTATTCCCGGCCGCATCATAGACCATGCATTCTTTCGGGATCACGGTATAGGCGCAGCGTGTTCCCGTAAAACCGGCGGTCTTGGAATAGCTGCGTGATTCTATCGCCACTTCGCGGGCGCCTTTTATCTCGAATATGCTTCTGGGCAGTTCTTTATCCCGGATGAATTCTTCATAGGCCGCATCATAGATGATGAGCGCCTTGTTTTTCTTTGCGTAATCGACCCATTTTTCAAGTTCCGCCTTTGTGATGGTAGCGCCAGTCGGGTTGTTGGGAAAGCAGAGGTAAATCAAGTCAACGGGTTCTCTGGGCAGCTCAGGCACGAAATGGTTTTCCTTCGTGCAGTCAAGGTAAACAACTCCTTCATAGCGGCCGTCATTGTAATTCCCCGTTCTTCCGGCCATGACGTTTGTGTCGATGTAGACCGGATAAACCGGGTCGGGAATGGCTATTCTAATGTCGCCCGCAAAAAGCTCCTGGATATTTCCGGTGTCGCATTTTGCACCGTCGCTTACGAACACCTCATCCGCGTTTATGTCGGCGCCCCTTGCCTGAAAATCCTCCCGGGCTATAGCCTCGCGAAGGAAGTCATAGCCCTGCTCCGGACCATAGCCCCGGAATGTGGCATCATCTGACATCTCGTCGGTTGCCTTGTGAAATGCATCTATACACGCCTTGGGCAGGGCCCTGGTCACATCACCGATGCCCAGCCTGATGACCTCTCTGTCGGGGTTTACCTTCTGGAAAGCGGCCACGCGCTTTGCTATCTCCGAAAACAGATATGATGACTGAAGCTTCAGGTAGTTTTCATTTAATCTTATCATAATCCCCTCTGAATTTTATTTTATTTTTTACCGGCGATTCATGCAAACCGTCAAGCCGAAGTCAGGTTCATGGAAGCACCTTGCCGGGGTTCATGATCCCGTTCGGATCGAACACTTTTTTAATTCCCTTCATGATTTCAAGCTGGGCGGCATCAATGAATAAAGGCATATACTGTTTCTTGACAACGCCTATCCCATGCTCGCCCGAGACTACACCGTTAAGCCTTCTGCCTGCCTCATGCAGCCGGTCCCTAATCTCATTGGCCTTATTATGGGAATCCTCAATCTCTTTCCATTCTCCATCATCCCATACATCCTTCATCAGATGCACATGGACATTTCCATCCGCCGCATGCCCGTAAACGGGAAGCCATACACCGAAGTCCTTCTCGGCTTCGCGGACCTCATACACAAACCTGTCGATTAAAGCCCTCGGAACGCACACGTCAAGCAGATCGATCATGTGGTCGTGAAGTGCCTCGTACATAAGGCTCCTTATCGTGAGCACGTTCTTCTGCTTTTCACTGTCATCGGCAACATAGACATCAATTGCGCCCTCGGAAAGGCATATCTCGGAAATCCTGCCTGAAAGTTCAAGAAGGCCATCCGTGTCAGGGGCATCTACAATGAACATCAGATGCGCCTCGCCTTCTTCGCACGGCCATTTTTTTCTCAAATGCTGCTCGGTCACTGTGATCGCCTTCCTGTCGATGAACTCGACGGCCATAGGAATAATGCGGTTCATCAGGATCAACGGTACGGTCCTGATCGCGTCGGTTATTGTTTTAAAAGGCACTACCAGAGTGAACATTGCACCTGGGGGCGGGGTAAGGTTGAGTATCGCTTTCGTGACAATCCCCAGCGTCCCTTCGGAGCCGATCATGAGATTGAGCAGGCTGTAGCCGGTTGAACTCTTCATGAGCTTGCCGCCGAGCTCGATAACCTTTCCACCGGCAAGGACCACTTCCATGCCGCGAACATAATTTCTTATAACTCCGTATTTCACGGCGCGCGCCCCGCCCGCGTTAGTGGCGATAAGCCCTCCTATCTGAGCGCCTTCGTCGCCCGGATGGGGAGGGAACAGAAGGCCGCTACCCTCTATCGCATCGTAAAACTCCCTTAATGTAACTCCGGCCTCTACCACTCCCATAAGGTTCGCCTTGTCGATCTCGATTATGCGCTTCATCCTTTCAAGCGAAAGCACGATACCGCCCGAAACAGGCACGCAGCCGCCGCATAAGCCGGTGCCGCCTCCCCTCGGGGTCACCGGAATCTTATGGGTGTCCGCCAGTTTGAGTATCCCGCTCACCTCGTCTGTGCTGCCGGGCCTGACAACACATGCCGGGAACCTTCTGACATCTTTTTCTGCGAACTCATCATGGGAATAGGGTTCAAGCAAATCCATATCTGTTATGACGTTGCCGGGGCCAACGATAGTGGCCAATCCGGCAAGAATTTCACTGTTCAGTTTTGCGTATTCCACCTGATCTTCCCTTTACAGGCAGTTTGATCCTGCGTTTTGCTTCATCTTCATTCTCTTTAAAAAAGATTGCGATATTGCCTATCATTCCTACCATCTCGCTTCCGGTAATTTCTTCAATCTCTTTGGAGAGGGCTTTTTTCTCTTCCTTGAACTCGTTGAATTTGATCTTTATCAATTCTCTTGCCGAAAAGGCCTCTTGAATGGATTCCACCACCTCATTTTTCAGCCCGCTCTTTCCTATCTGCACAACCGGTTTTAAACTGTGAGCCAGCCCTCTCAGATATGTCCTTTCAAATCCCTTAAGCTTTTGCATGGTTTACACCGCCAGTTAAATTTATTTATGCGATAAAGAGTTACCTGTGCTATAATCCTTAGAAAATAAAATTGTAAATGGCAGGAAATTGTTATGGAAGCAAGTTTATTTGAGAAGGCAAGGTATTACTGGACAGACACCAAACAAGTCCTGAAGACACTCAAGCTCAAAAAGGAATTCGATAGAAACCAGAAGCTTTATCCCGAACAGATCAAAAGACTGCAGGAGCTCAAATTCCGCCGCTTGATCAGGCATGCAGTAGCAAATTCCGAATTTTACAGGGAATACTACAAGGGCATCAATATTGACACGTGCAGTATAACCGACCTGCCGACGCTCACAAAAAGAATGATGATGGATAATTATGACAGACTGGTCACGGATAAAAGACTCAACAGGAAAGACCTGACCGAATACCTCAAGATTCCCGAGAACGCATCCGTCAATTACAAGAACGATTTCGTGATCCTCAACTCTTCCGGGACCACGGGAGAGAAGGCGATTATGGGTTATCACTGGGAGGAGTTCAGGAATGTCTTTGCAGTTGCAATGTCAAGAGGCAGCAATGATGCGGCAAATCCGTTTATGCTTCTGAAATCAATCGTCTACAAGCCGCTCAAGATTGCCAACATCATGCTTATCAACAGCCATTCGGCCAGCTTTGTAGTAACCTTCAGGGTGTGCACGGTCGAAGACCACCCCCTGATGAAAAACAGGTTCTTCTCAATATTTACCCCGCTAGGAAAGCTCGTTGACCAGCTGAATGAATTTCAGCCGCACATACTTCAGATTTATCCGAGCGCGTTACATTATCTTGCCTATGAACAGCTTGAGGGCAGGCTGAAACTCAAATTTGACGACAAACGAAGCTCAATCATCTCCTTCAGCGAACCCCTTGAAGAGAAAACAAAGGAAATGGTTAAAAAAGCTTTCGGAGTCGATGTGACTAATACTTACGGCGCTTGCGAGAGCATCATGCTTGCGCGGGAATGTGAGCGCCATTCAGGCATGCACGTAAACAGCGACCTGGTCATACTCGAACCTGTTGACGAGAATTACAGACCTGTGGAACCTGGAAAAGCGAGCAACAGGATACTAGTAACCAACCTCTACACCTTTGCGCAACCGATGATCAGGTACGAGGTCAATGACAGGCTCATCATGGACGAAAAAGAATGCACTTGCGGCAGCAGGCTACCGCTCATCAGAACAGTAGAGGGCAGAACCGAGGAAATACTCTATATATCCAAACCCGGTGGCGGTTACGAACCTATACATCCCTATATCTTCGTTGTTCCGGCGCTGAACATGCAGGGCTTCAAGGAATATCAGATAGAGCAGGTCGAGAGGAACAAGGCCATATTCAGGGTGGTACCGGAGAAGCCCGGCACGATAACGCCTGAGGACCTTGTCAGGATTATGGAATTCAACATGGAACGTGAAGGCCTTGCAGGGCGAATCACTTTTGAAGGTGAAGTGCTGGACATGATCCCGAGGGATCCAGTAAGCGGGAAAGTCATCCAGGTGAAGACAAGAGTAGGCAAGCCGGAAGGTATAGACGAAAAGTTCTGACTGCAAGCCTGCTCCGGCTGTTAAAGCATGACATAACTCAGGATATAGCGGGAATTTATTCTTGAGCCTATTTCAAAGGCAAAACCTTCTTCAAACGGGATATACTTTTTTAAAAGTCTGGCATCAAAGGCGGCTTTTTTATCGTTCCACTGAAGTTCGGCATCATTAAAATCCATATACATTTTTACTGACGGGAAAAAGGCCTTGAAGGCCGCCTCCTTGGCGGAAAAAATCATTTTCATCTTGTAAAGCTCGTTCCCGACCCATTCCATTTCCTTTCCGGTGCAGACCAGCCTGAAGACATCCTGCGGCATGTCGCCTGCCAGCTCCTCAATATCGATACCCAGACCTCTGAGCATATTATCATGACATACAGCACAGACAGCTATCCCCGGGCAGTGGCTCAAAGCACCCAGAATTCCCCCGGGCCAAAGCGGTTCGCTGGATGGGCCTTTGAGGACTGGTCCGGGATTTTCTATTCCGATTGATCTGAGCGCCGCATTACACGCCGCACGTCCGAGAAAAAACTCGTCACGTCTCTTTTTTACCGCCCTGGGCCCCAGAAGGACTGATTCCTCTCCGGAAAGCACGAAATCGCGTGCAGTTTCCGGGGTGAGGGCTGCATATCCGACAAATGCCGGGAATGGATTATTCATCATCATGCCTAGGTCAATTAATCGGCGTAACTATAGAATAACTGAAGGGCTGATATTTAAAAAACCCCTCACGCAGCTTTTTAAGAATTTTCTGCCCAGGCCTTTTTTGCAAGGTATCTGTGCTGAGCCTGTGTATATGCGGCAGTATTGTATGTAAGCCACTGATAAGAGGGCCAGTTCAGAACCCTGAAGCCCTGAGTGTTACGGTCGATTTCGAAAATCATATAGCTGTCACTGTCATACCGTGTCGAAGCGCATGATACGTGGCTTATACCGAAAAGCCTGCTGAAGTGCACCCACCTGTGCCAGTGGCCGGTGATGACCATTTTCACGCAATCCCTGTGGCTCTTCAGCACGGAAAAGACATCTAGATCGCCTACCTCATCAGGCATTATCATTATCATGGGCTGATGGAAAAAGATGAAGCAGGGGTTTTTTTCTGCAAGCAGAGCTTCAAGCCAGAGCAGCTGCTCTTCACCGAACGAGCCGAGATCGTCATTATATTTTGCGCTCTCCGGATTCATTGAGCAGCCTAAGTAATTGTTCAAATGGATGAAGCGGAATCCTTTCAGGTCAATATAATAATAGGGATCAAGCCCCCATTTTTCCCTGAAAAGGGCGTGCGAGAATTCAAGCGGTATGTCGGGAAGGTCATAATCATGATTACCGAAGCCGGGATATACGGGCATGTTGAAGCCGGCAGTAATCTCTTTGACTATGTCGAAACGGGTCCTGTTGCTGAAATAGAAATCATAATCCTTTGACGGGTAGTTGTGGATATAATCGCCTGCGATAAAAACGGCCTCGATTTTCGGATCAAGGCTGTTGATTGTTTCTCTTGCTGCTGTATATCGTTCGGCGGTCTTGAACATGGATTCCGTATCAACCTGATTGCTTTCAGGGCCCTGATAAAACTCGTCAATTATATGCGTGTCAGCAAGAACGGCGAAATAAAAATATCTGTCAGGGTCGCATGCACTCAGCGCAAGCGGCATTGACGACAAAGCAACAAGCCCTGCACCTTTACCGGCAAGCCTGATGAAGTCCCTTCTTGAGTATCCGCTACCACCTGATATCTTCATTCCAACCCCCTTAGCGTTTAAAGGACAGGCAGATAGTGTTCTATCTCGAAAGCACTTATATGGGTCCTGAACGCGTCCCATTCCTTCTTTTTGTTTTCGATGAATTTATTAAATATATGATCTCCGAGCGCCTCTTTAACGAGCTTGCTCTTCTGCACCTCGACAACAGCCTCATAAAGGCTTCCGGGCAGTGAAATGATGCCTGCCTTTTCGCGTTCTTCCTCATTCATTTCAAAGATGTCCTCTTCAACAGGCGCCGGCAGTTTGTATTTGTTTTCAATGCCCTTTAATCCGGCGGCAAGCATTACGGCAAATGCGAGGTAAGGGTTGCATGCCGGGTCTGGCGAACGGAATTCCATGCGCGTGGCATTCGCTTTTCCGGGCTTATACATGGGGACCCTTACCATGGCCGAACGGTTCCTGCGCGCCCATGAGACATAGACAGGTGCTTCATAGCCGGGGACGAGCCTCTTGTAAGAGTTTATCCACTGGTTACATATGGCCGTGATTTCGGGGGCGTGCGTGAGTATTCCCGCTATGTACTGTTTGCCTATTGTCGAGAGGTGATACTTGTCTTTTTCTTCGAAGAATGCGTTTTTGCCGTTCTTGAAAAGAGATTGATGTACATGCATGCCCGAGCCGTTTTCACCGAATATGGGCTTCGGCATGAACGAGGCGTAAACGCCTTTCTGCCGTGCGATCTCTTTTACCGTTGTCCTGTAGGTCATGACAGTATCTGCCATAAAAAGGGCTTCCTTGTATTTGAGGTCGATTTCGTGCTGTGAAGGTGCTACTTCGTGATGGCTGTATTCTACCTCGATGCCCATTTTCTGAAGCGCGAATATCGTATCCCGTTTGATGTCAATGCCCAGGTCTATGGGAAGCCCGTCAAAATATCCGGCCTTGTCTATGGTAACGGGTGCCTTTTCGCTGGCGAAATAGAAATATTCAAGCTCAGGGCCGATAAAGACCTTGTAGCCCATTGCTGCAGCCTTTTTCAGTATGCGTTTTAAGGCCCAGCGCGGACAGCCGTCATAGGGTTTGCCGTCCGGGGTTACTATATCGCAGAACATCCTTGCTACCGGCCTGTCGCCCGGCCGCCATGCAATGAGCTGAAATGTTTCCGGGTCGGCTTTTGCAATCATATCGCTTTCATGGATGCGTGCGAAGCCTTCGATCGACGAACCGTCAAACCCCATGCCCTCTTCCATGCCTTCTTCAAGTTCGGACGGCGTGACGCTGAAGCTCTTGAGCCTTCCCAGCACATCGGTGAACCAGAACTGTATGAAACTTACGTTGAACTCCTTAACGGCAGCAAAGACATCATTTTTGTTTTTGCACGACAGCATATCTCACCTCTCACGTTTTTTCGCCAAATGGCATTAATTGAATTCTTAATCAATATAAGAATATAATACTTAATCCAAGGAAAATAACTTTATAAAAATACTTTAAGTATATAATATAAGACAAAAGGGGGATGTGAATATGAAAATCAAGATAATCGAATTATGGCATGTTTCAGTACCGCTCAAGGCAACCTTCTGGCCGACCTGGATACCGGGCTATCCGCAGACCCACAACAAATTCACGCTTGTAAAACTTATTACTGATGACGGCATCGAGGGATATGGTGCAGGTTCCGCTATGGGGACCGAGCGGGAAGGTCTCGGCGACCTTATAGGCTCTTACCTTATTGGTGCCGACCCGACGGACATTGAAAAAACCCAGGACCTGCTCAAGCAGGCGGGGATCCTCGGCTGGCGCAATTTCTGGATTGAGCCCGCTTGCTGGGATATCATGGGCAAGGCTCAGGGAAAGCCTGTATATGAGCTCCTGGGAGGCGTCGCCCGGCCGATAGAGGTGTACTGCTCTACAGGAGAGATGCACGACCCGGACAAGAGGGTTGACGAGCTTCTGGCCATGCGCGAGAGGGGGTTCAAGACCGCCAAACTGAGGGTGAAGAACAAAGAACTGAAAGACGACATCCGCCACATAGAAACCGTATCTAAAGGCCTCGGCGGAAAAATGGGCCTGGGCGTTGACGCCAACCAGGGCTGGCCTGTATCTATCGTCGATAAGATTCCGAACTGGAATTTGAAACGCGCCACCGAGTTTGCCGATGCGTGTCATGCAAACGGCCTTCTCTGGCTTGAAGAGCCGCTCGAGTCCCGCAATTACGACGACAGTGCGGCGCTTAAAAAGGTTTCAAAGATAAAGATTTCCGGCGCAGAGCTCAATTACGGCTGGGACGAGATAAAGATAATGCTCGAAAAGGATTGCTTCCATGTCTATCAGCCGGACGCTACTTTTGCAGGCGGCATCGCCCAGGTGAAAAAGGTGATAGACGCATGCCATGAAAAGGGCCGGGAATACTCGCCGCACACATGGACGAACGGCATCGGTTTTTATGTCAACTGGAATATGGTGCTGGCCGATCCGGGGAACATGCTGCCGCTGGAATATCCGCTCGAAGAGCCTTCGTGGATCCCTGAGTTTCGCGAGGGGATAATAGCCCCTATCATACCTGATAAAAACGCCGTGCTGCAGCCTTTCAGAAAACCGGGGCTCGGTTTCGATATCGATGAAAGACTTCTTAAAAAATACGGCAAACGCTTTTTCCGCCTGAGCGAGACCGGACTAAAGATAAAGGTTATACGCGAAAAAGGGCTGAAGGCAGCTCTTGATCTGAAGAAAAGAAAAGAAGCATAAGACAGATAAGAGGCACTGAGTGAGGCATAGCTGTTGAGAAAAACGGCTGTGCCTCAGATTCCGGATTTATTCACTATCCAGGCTATGCCCTTTTTATACGCACCTATTTTCTCGCTTACCTTGCGGAACTATGGTTGGACTGGACATGATCTATTTGCTATTCTCTCTCATCTGCAAAAAATAGCTTCTTGAAGTCGATAACTGATAAGGTTTGGTGATAATGATTGGAAAGCGCATTACATGTCTGATAACCGGCAATCTCGACATAATGAATTCTTCGGGAGGGACGCTGAGCGTCTTTACCATCTTGAAAAAACTTTCAAATGAGGGATTTGATGTCTCATGCCTGTGGCTTGCCGATAAAGGCTTTAATCATGAAAGGGTGGCCGGGGATATCCTGAAGAGGGGCGGCCGGGTTGACCGGGCAGGAGAACGGGACATGACATTTTATCTTAACGGATATCCTTTTCCTTTTGAGTGCCACTTTTCCGGGATTGATATAATCGGTGCCTACCGGCAAAACATAAAAGATGTTTTCAGTGATGTATCGAATATATGGGGCGGCATTTTGTCAGCCAGGAAAACCCATGCCACGCTTACACTCAATGCCGATATCTTCTCGATGCAGGCGAGTCTGAACGTCTCGCCGCTAAGGTTTCATCGTATCAGCGATCAGCAGATATTCGAAAATGGATTCATGCCTTATGCCGGGATGTTCAGAAAAATTGCACCCGAATTCAAATTCATATGCACCGGAAATTTTCTTAAACATAAATTCGGATCGTTTTATGGCCGGAAAAGCATCAACCTGATTCCTCAAATAAGCCTTGAAGGATTTGCCGGTATCGGGACATCGGGGGAATATATCACCATGATAAACGCAACTCCTGCGAAAGGCCTCGCGATATTTCTGAACATCGCAAGCAACCTACAGGACAAAAAATTTCTTCTGGTCATGAAACCCTACGATCAAATCAACCCTGAAGGTTTCAACCTGTCGAATGTGACCTTCATGCCGTGGGATATGGATGTGCGCAGGATTTATGAAATGACAAGAATACTTCTGGTGCCTTCTCTATGGGAGGAGCCGTATTCGCGCGTTGTTATCGAGGGCATATGCTGCGGGTTGCCGGTCATTGCAAACGACTCTGGCGGCATAAGAGAAGAGATGCCGCCTGACGGTTTTCTGGTTAAAATAAACGAAGATTTCAGAAATGCCCCTGATTTTTTCGTGAATATGAAATACCATGCCCGAACGATCATGCAATATATCAGGCACATCAGACACCTTGACGATCCTGCCAATTATAATAAAGCAGTCCTGATATCAAAGGCAGCGGCGGCTGCAGCAGCTGAAAAACAGGAGGCAAGCTACCACGCGTTCAGGGATTGGCTGTGCGCCCTTATATGAGCCGTATGTATTGATTACACTCCACAATTTTGATACCATAAGAGAAATACGTCCGAGGGGGAAAATAATGGAAGAAAAGGGCCAGAAGCCGGCATATGAAAAACCGTGTGCTTATCATCTCAATGATTATAAAAGCGGCATAGGTGATTGTTATGGTCCCGGCAGCGGCGATACAACATTCTGTTCATCAGGCAGTTCCGCCAGCGGTGAAGGATGTATGTCATCTGGAAACAACGCTACGGTTAATTGTGATTCATTGGGAAACGGATTTTAGGCGTAAGGAAGACTCACTCGGTAAAATAAACCGGAGAAATCAACGGCTGCGATTGCCAGGTTGATAGGCGCAGCCGATGATGAACAAGCAGGATTCGGCTTATTCATGATTATCGTAAAATTTGAAACCGCTTAAAAGATCAGTGTTTCTTGTACCGGGCTATCTTATCGCTTATTTTACGGCATTCGGCGATGAGTGCGTCCTCGTCGATAGTAAGGCATTTGAAGTCCTTCATCACGATTCTGCCTGCAATTATCGAGTGCTTTACATTGAGGCCGTGCGCTGCGTAGACCGTGTGCGAAACAGGGTTATAGACAGGTACCAGATTTGATGCGTTCCCGTTCAGAACAATGATGTCTGCAGGGCCGCCCCTTTCAATGCGGCCACCGCCCTCGAACCTGAGAGCATGAGCAGCATTCAGAGTAGCCATCCTGAGCACGTCCGTAGCTCCAAGAACTGTAGGGTCGAGGCTGTCCACCTTGTGGAGCTTTGCAGCCGTCGCCATCTCCTGGAACATGTCCAGATTGTTGTTGGATGCGGCCCCGTCGGTGCCGATAGACACATTGATGCCAGCCTTTTCCATCTTTTCAACCGGGGCTATGCCTGAAGCGAGCTTCTTGTTGCTCCTGGGGCAGTGGGCCACGGACACGTTGGCCTTTGCCAGCATTTCAATGTCGCTGTCGTCTACCGCCACGCAATGTACCGCTATCATACGATCCGAAAGGCAGCCCAGTTTTTCAAGAAGCCCCACAGGGGAGACGCCGGACTCTTTTCTGCAGTTATCCACTTCGGTTTCGGTCTCGCTCACGTGAATCTGCATCAGGATATCATTTTTTATTATGAATTCCTGAAGCCTTTGAAGCTGAGCGGGTTCGCAGCTATAGACAGAGTGGGCGAACACGGTCGGTCTGATGAGAGGGTTACTTTTCCATCTACCCACATATTCTTCAAGCTTGTCAAAGGCCTTTGCCGGGTCTTTAATGAATCTTGTGGGGAATTTTATAAGACCTTCGCCCAGCCAGGTCCTCATTCTGGCTTCTGAGGCAGCTTTTCCGACATAATCAGAAAGCATGTACCCGTCGGCAAAGGCCGTGGTCCCTGTCTGTATCATTTCAAGACACGAGAGCATCGTGCCAAGATATACGAATTCCTCATCAGCAAATTTAGCCTCAAGCGGGAATATGTGGTTGAAGAGCCAGTCCTCCAGCCTTAGGTCATCGGCCACACCCCTCAGCAAAGACATGGGCGCATGGCCGTGCGTGTTTATAAGACCCGGCATTACTATGTCGTGGGCGCCGCCGATTATCTCGAAGTCTCCCTCAGGAAGTTCGGCCGCAATGTCGGTTACCGTAGCTCCATCAATTATCACATAGCCGTCTTTTATGAAATCCGACGGCTCTCTGATTATGTACGCCCCTTTAACGGCAAGCCTTTTCAATGACTGAACTCCTTTTGAGATCGTCAAATCTTTTTTGCAATCTTCTTCTGAAGTCTGCGGCATTCCCTGATGACGGCCTTTTCGTCAATGGTCAGGCATTTGAAGTTCTTCATCACCACCCTGCCCGCAATTATGCTGTCCTTCACGTTTGTACCGTGCGCTGCATAGATGGCATGTGAAACCGGGTTGTAGACTGGGACCAGGTTCGGTGCATTTCCGTCGAGAACGACGATGTCCGCCGGGCTTCCCTTTTCGATCCTGCCCCCGTTTTTTATCCTGAACATACGGGCGCCGTTCACTGTCGCCATTTCGAGCACATCATGCGCCCCCATGACTGTAGGATCGAGGTTTTTGACCTTTTGAAGCTTGGCCGCAGTGGACACCTCGCTGAACATGTCAAGGTTATTGTTGCTCGCGCAGCCGTCCGTGCCTATCGCTATCCTGACGCCCGCCTTCAGCATTTTATCCACGGGTGCGATTCCCGAGGCAAGCTTCTTGTTGCTCTTGGCGCAATGCGCTACCGTTACCTTTCTCTCGGCGAGAATGCTTATGTCCTCGTCATCAACAGCCACGCAGTGTGCGGCAACAACCCTTTCGGAGAGGCATCCAACGCTGTCGTACGCCTTTACGGGCGACATGCTGAACCTTTTCCTGCATTCGTTCACCTCATGGTCTGTTTCGCTAATATGCGTCTGCAGTATGACATCGTGCTTGCAGGCGAGCTCGTGGGCCTTGCCGAGATAATCAAGATCATTTGTGTACACCGCATGGGGGAAGACCGTGGGCTTCACCATGTCATCATCTTTCCACCTTGAGATGATTCCCTCGGTTATCTCGAATGCCGCTGCCGGGTCTTTCACCGAAGGCGTCGGGTATATGCTGATGACATCGCCGATCCATGCCCTGAGGCCTGCCTGCTTCACTGCCCTGGCGCCGTCATCCGAGAAGAAATAGCCGTCGCAGAATGCGGTCGTGCCGCTCCTTATCATCTCAAGACAGGCCAGCATCATGCCCAGGTATTCGAAATCCCCGTCCACAAATCTCTTTTCAAGCGGGAACATGTATTTATTCCACCAGACTTCAAGCTTCATGTCATCCCCGATACCTCTGAAGAGCGTCATCGCGGCATGCGTATGCGCATTGACAAGGCCGGGCAGGACAATGTCGTGCCTGCCGCCGATTACCTCGAAATCGCCTTCAGGCAGCTTGTCTGTGACGCCGGAAATTATACCGTCTTCGACGAGCACGTACCCGTTTCTCGAAACCGTGTTTGCATTTTCCACTATGTAAGCGCCTCTTACAGCAATCTTCATTATCCGCTCCCGGGAAATTATTGTGATTGAAAGCAAATTAACATCATTCATGATGAGATAAAAGATGATATTTAGGCACAAAGGGCCCTTTGCAAAATGTCTTTTGAGCGCTTTGAAATATCAGATATTTATGCCCGCAACCGGAGAATCATTTGCTTGTAAGGCGGGCTCCTCTGTGGGATAATCCCCTTTGCCAGAAACCTTTCAAGAGGTGCTTATGAAAGCAATGGTTACAGGGGCAACAGGCTTTATCGGTTCAGTCCTTACCGGGGAATTACTCAAAGAGGGCCATACGGTCCGGGCTCTCGCCCTTCCCGGGGAAAACACTGAGGGGCTGGAAAAGATTGGCGTAGATGTACGGCATGGCGATCTCCTCAAGCCGCATACCCTTAATGGGCTGTGTGACGATATTGATACCGTCTTTCACCTTGCAGGCCGGGTCACCGACTGGGGCAAGAAGGAACTGTTTTACACCGCCATTTATGACGCCACCAGGCATATTCTGGAAGCCTCGATCGGTCATGCATCCAGGTTTGTATACATAAGTTCCATTGCCGCTATCGGCTTTGCGCGCCATATAAAGGGTTTCAGGGAATGCGACACGCCGGTCAAATGCGGACTGCCCTATGGCGACGCCAAGCTCGACGCGGAAGGGCTCGTGATGAGGGCGCACAATGCGGGCAGGATTTCATGCACCGTAATCCGTCCCGCCAATGTAACCGGCCCTGGCAGTGTCTGGGTAAAAGATATCGTGGAAAGGATGCTGAGTATGCCCGTGCCGCTCTTTGACGACGGCGTCTACAGTGCCAGCCTTATATATGTCGACAACCTGGTGAACGGGATCGTTCTTGCGGGGACAAAGGATATCGCGAAAGGCAAAATCTATCAGCTGCGTGATGACTGGGACGTGACCTGGAAGCGGTACATCACCGATCTGGGGGCGCTCATCGGCAAGAAGCCGGGCCCTGCCATTCCCTATCGTGTGGCCAGGGCGATTGCATGGCTGTGCGACATGGTCTTTACGCCCCTTAATATCCGTCCGCCTGTAACACGCATGTCGGTCGACATCATGGGCCGTGATATGGATGTTGACAA
The DNA here is from genome assembly GCA_964400685.1 of uncultured Bacteriovoracaceae bacterium. Taxonomy (GTDB): domain Bacteria; phylum Desulfobacterota; class Desulfomonilia; order UBA1062; family UBA1062; genus DATCTV01. The sequence continues at coordinate 47,754 of CAYNVT010000003.1, forward strand.
TACGCTGGCCAAAGAGGAGCTGGGTTGGAAGACAACAGTCTCCTATCCTGACGCAATGCTCAAGATAGGCCCCTGGGTCAAGGAACACTACGGCATAAGGAATTAACCAGGACGGCAAATTGCTTTTTTCAAAACAGCCGGCCTTTGAAAAGACTACTAAAAAGTGGAGGTGTTTATGCCCTTTTCAGCACTTTTATTTGTCCTATTTCTGAAACTCTGGTTAGCAACTCGCACCAATCCTGCATTTCAGGGTTATATCGGGACCATCCGCCTGAGAATTCTTATCAAGACGGCGGACGGAAAACGCGGGCGGCTTTTCATCTTCGACAGGGGAAAGGTTTCTTCGGTTTCCGGCGCCAATCACGCCTGCGATGCGGCGCTCGTATGGTCGGATGTCCCCACAGCGCTCAAGGTAATGATCTCGGGCAGCGACAAGGCCACATTCAAGGCCGCGGCCAAAGGCAAGATCAAGGTTGAAGGCATGGCCTACTACATTCAGTGGTTCAATGACGGTGTTAAGCTCACCTGATCCGGCTGCTTTCAGCTCATCGAAATGCATAAAAGATTGAGAATCAAAAGAGGAGGAAATTTATGACACAGATGATACCGGGCGGCCATCTGGTTGCCAAATATCTCAGAGAGATCGAAAATATTGATACGGTGTTCGCCCTTTCCGGCGGACATATCGAACAGATTCTGGACGGGTTCACCGAATACAGGCTCCGCACCATCGACGTTCGCCACGAGCAGGCTGCGGCCATGATGGCCGAAGCATGGTCGCTGTATACGGGCAAAACCGGTGTGTGCCTTGTAACTGCCGGGCCGGGATTCACGAACGCGATAACCGGCATTGCAAACGCATGCCTGGATAACGCCCCTCTTGTGGTGCTGTGCGGAAAGCACCCGCTCAGGGACGACCTTAAGGGCGCGCTGCAGGAGATTAACCAGCTCGACATCGTAAAGCCGATAGTGAAATGGTGCGCCACCTGCTACGAGACAAAGCGCATTCCCGAATACCTTGCCATGGCGTTCAGGCATGCAGAGGAGGGAAGGCCCGGTCCGGTATTCCTGGAGCTGCCGCCCGACATACTGAATGTCAAAATAGCGCTAAAGGACATATTCATGCCCCCGCACAAAGTGAGGAAGTTTTCCGTGCGTCCGGATGATTCTGCTATAAGGGAAGCGGCCGAAATCATAGATAAGGCTAAGAGGCCTTTGTTCCTGGGCGGTAGCGGGCTCAGGTTCAGTAATGCCTCGGACGCGCTGGGGCGTTTCATCGACAGGACCGGCATGCCTTTCATCATCATGAACTTCGGGCGGGGCGAACTGCCCGACAGCCACCCGCTTTCGATTTGGGATGTGGGGAATACAGGGCTTATGCTGGGCCTCGGCCAGGCCGACGTACTCGTGGCGACAGGTGTACGCTTCAACTGGCTTCTCCAGTCAGGCCAGGTCATTCCGCCCAATGTCAAGGTAGTGCGCATCGACATCGATCCGATAGAGATCGACCGCAACCGCCAGGCCGATGTCGGCCTCGTGGGCGATGCCGCATCTGTCCTTGACCAGCTGGCGCGGACGGTAAAAAAGAAGAACCACGATTCGTGGGTCTCTGACCTGCGTGCGGCGAGCCATGCATTCATAGAAAGCGAGCTCAAGCTGCGCAATGCACCGTCCGATCCCATTCATCCCATACGCCTGGTTTCGCAGATTCAGAAGGCCGTCGGCGAGGACGCGATCTATATGGCAGACGGCGGCGACACGGTATATTTCGGTCTGGTCGGGTTTACGTCAAAGAACAAGGCCGGCGTTATCGGGACTGCATCAGGCCTGCTCGGATGCCTCGGCACGGGCATCCCGTTCGCGATTGGGGCCAAGGTCGCCAACCCTGACAAGAAGGTCGTGCTGCTTAACGGCGACGGCTCGTTCGGTTTCAACGCCATGGAATTCGATACTGCGGTGAGGCACAACATACCCATAGTTTGCGTGGTAAACAATGACTGCGCCTGGGGCATGATAAAGCACAGCCAGGAGCTTTCCATAGGCAGCGATCGCCTCATCTGCTCGGAGCTGGGCGCAAGGCATTACGAGAAGATGGTCGAGGGACTTGGCGGCTACGGCGAGTTCGTCACGAAAGACGAGGACATCATCCCCGCCATAGAGCGCGCATTCAAATCCGGCAAGCCCGCCTGCATAAACGTGATGACTGACCCGACGGCAACGAGCCCTGCCACGCCTCTATTCTACCAGTCGCTCAAGATGGGGTGAAATATTGAAGGCGCTCGTATTCAGGGATTCCATACCGAGAATAATAGGCCTGAAACTGCTGGGCGGCCTGAAGCCCGATCTCTATTATAAAAGCCCGCTGTCTCTTCTTTCGCTTGAAGACGTTCAGGAGCCCGCGATCACATCGCCCGAATGGGCGAAGATAAAGGTGAAGCTCTGCGGCTTCTGCGGGAGCGACCTCAACCTCATGTTCCTGAGAGACTCTCTCATGGCATCTCCGTTCACCTCGTTCCCTTCAGTTATCGGCCATGAGCTTTGCGGCGAGGTCGTCGAAACTGGCGGCGAGGTCGATGTCTGTAAAAACGGAGACATCGTAACCGTTGAGCCCATGCTCGGCTGCAAAATACGAGGCATCACACCCGAGTGCCGCGCATGCCGGGCCGGACGACCCGGAAACTGTGAGAACCTCGCAGAAGGCAATCTGCCCCCCGGTATGTTCATGGGCATGTGCAGGGAAAGGGGAGGCGGTTTCGCCGAATACATTCTGGCGCACAAGAGCCAGATTCATCTAGTGCCCGAAGGTGTAAGCGAGGAATCCGCGACTCTCACCGAGCCCCTGGCGGTTGCGCTTCAGGCCGTGCTGGACAACACCCCAAAGAACGATGAAAAGGTGCTCGTCATAGGGGGCGGAGTGATAGGAGCGATGATAGTGAAGGCCATTCGCGGGCTTGGCATAGCCTGCGATATAACCGTAATCGAACCCTCGCCGTTTGCTGCTGAGTATGTGAAGAAATCCGGGGCAGACAGGGTTACAGCCGAAGGGATACTGGAAACCGCGGAAAAGGTGACAGGCGCAAAATCATATAAACCGCTGATCGGCCAGCGCATTCTTCAGGGCGGGTTTGAGCGCGTATACGATACCGTGGGCCATTCTCCCACCCTTCAAGCATCGCTTATAGCAACGGCCGCCGGCGGAACCATAAGCCTCGTGGGTATAGGAAACAAGGTCACCTTCGACCCGACGCCGCTGTGGCTTAAGCTCCAGACCATTAAAGGCGTATATGCCTACGGTACGACCATGACAGAGGCGGGACCCAGGCATGTCTTCGAAATGGCGCTTGATCTGATCAAGGATGGGAAGGTATTTGTAGAGGACATGCTTACGCACAAGTTCCCGATCGAAAAATATCAGGATATGATTGAGGTCAATCTGTCCAAGGGGAAAAACAGGGCCATGAAAACGGCCATCAAATTCTGAGGTGAGGTGAGAATGCCGGTAAAAATATTCGTTTCGTTCAGGTTCCACGGAAACTTCTACCATTCATACAGGGGCGATACGCCTGACGAACTGGGTTTCGGCAAGGATATCCGGATCATAAGAAAAATCATAAGTACCCTCGATGAACTTAATGCAGAAGGCATTCCCGTCCGGGGCGCCTGGGATTTCGAAAACTATTTCTCGCTGGAAAAGATCATGCCCGCCCATTGTCCTGACATTATCGACAGCCTCAAGCGCAGGGCCGCTTCGCATATGGATGAGATTGAATACATGTCCTACAACAACGGGCTTGTTTCGGCCAGCACTGCCGCAGAGTTCGACGCGGCAATAGGCCGGGCGATAACGAACCCCGAAGGCTCGGGCCTCAGGGACATGTTCGGCGAGAATGTCAGACCCATAGTCAGGCCTCAGGAGATGATGTATACGCCCTCGCACATAGGGCTTTATCCGAAGTACGGTATCAACACCATCAGCCTTTTCTATTCCTCGATACCGTTCAACTGCTTCAGCTGTTTCGTGCCGCCGCTAGACCTCGTTCAGAGACACAACCCCCTTAAGTTCACATATCCCGGAGTCGATGGCGAGATGACGCTTTTGCCATGCTACAATGCCGGAGACCTTATCGACAATCTGGGGCTTAAAAACTGGGTCAAATCGCTGAGGAAAAAACAGCTTGTCCTGAAAGAGCCGAAGGACCTTCTTCTTATAATCGACATGGATGCCGACGATGATTTCTGGTTCGGTTTTGACGTGCCCGTGCTTAAAAATGTGATGGCTATGGCCCGCGGCCTGGACGGCATAGTCAGAAGCATAAGCGGTCTAGATTATGTCGAGTTCACGACACCCGGGCTTTACCTTGAAACGCATGCAGCAGCCGGCAGCGTCTCGTTCGGCCAGGATACGGCCGACGGCAGCTTTGACGGGCTTTCAAGCTGGGCGGAAAAATGGGACAACCACGCACTATGGACAGGCATAGAACGATCGAGAATTCTCGAGCTTCAGGCAAGGCACCTTGCAGGTATTGCCGGGCTTGACGGCATGTCCGGAAAAATCGGAAAATACCTGGCCGAGTCGTTCGACGCGCGCATAAAGGCCCTTTCGACGACACATTTCGGCATGGCAGCCCCGATCATGAACCTTACCCGCCTGAAGACCGCCTCAAGCCTTGTCTGGACTGCGGTCAGCTCTGCTGCGGACGCTTTTAATGAAGCCTTACTTACAGCCCCTAAACCGGAAGATAACACGTTCATGATTTCGGATTATTTAAGAGGCATATCGTGCGGGTCTACAGTCTATGAAGCAAGGCCCTCAAAGGCGCTCATCAAAGTCCCGGTAAATATTGAGACCGGGCATCTTACCTGCGAAGGCGCTGAAATACCGTCAGCAGTGCATGACGGGCACCTCTACTTTGTCGAGAGAATGGAAATGCTCGGGAAAAAATCATATGCGGTTTCAGAGGGCAAATCCGTGTCGGCTCCTGAAATTCCTGTAACAGTAAATGATGAAGTAATGGACAACGGCCTCATAAAAATAGGCTTTGACGCCCTGGGAAATGTGAGCAGCATCAAGGCCGAAGGCCGTGAAATATCGCCGGGCCTCTTTATGAACAGCGGCGTCACATATGACGGAAAGCGCCTCAATGTGGATTCGTGGAGCATCTCATCCTCCGGTTCAATGGGCGTTATAGGCGTAAAGAAGATGGCAGGCAGCCTGGTCTTCGATGCCGACGGGCTAAAGCATGTGGAATTCGAGCGCGAGATAATCATCGCCTCTGGCCTGCCGTACATCTATCTCAATATGACGGTTCGCTATCCGAAGACTCCAGATAAAGGCTATGACAGGGGCAAGGCCCAAAGGCTCCAGCAGGCATGGGACGCCAGGTGGCTCGAGGTCATGCCCTGCGAGATAACGCCCTCGCTTTACGGCAGAAGCGGAACACCGCTTAAAGTGATAAAGCACAACTATTTCGGGCAAGTGAGTTCATATGAACTGAACTACGGCGTTTGCTCGAATAATCCTGAAAACGACTCGTTCAACAACCATATAACAAACGCCTGGATCGCGGTATCGGACAGAACAGACGGTGTCCTTCTTGCCCAGAGCGCAGATGTGTCGAGCTGTTTCGCATTCTGTCCAATGCGGACAAGGCTGGAACAGGGAAGGACAAAGATTTTTTTAAACCCGTTCGGCAGCTACTGGGGCAAACAGTGGAACTACCCGACAGCAAAGACAGGCCTTGGCAAGTTTGTCACCATACAGGCCTCTGCTGCTGACCATATCAAGCCTTATGCGCCATCGTACAACGGCCGTGTGCAGAAGTTCTCGCTCATGATAGCACCTTTTGCGGGGGATATGCCGCCGGAGGAGATGAGGAATGATGCCCTCGCATTCAGCTATCCGTATATCATCCTGTCAGGGACGGCGAAAGTAGGGGTACCGGCGCACAGGAGCTGGGATTACAGGGCGTGATAACTTTGCATCTCTGCGTCACTCCTAGTCTCAAGGTTGCGGCATACGTCTTTAGTATGCCTCACCTTTCGACATCGTCGTTCCTTGACATGCTTTGTTCTGACGCCCTGTGAGCACGGGGTGGGTCGACTATGATAACACTAAAAGAAGTCCTTCTTTCCGTATTTTATGCTATAAACCATAATTAAGTGGAAACGTCGTTCATCTATAGGAGGTGATATGACTGATTATTTTCAAAATCTCACACTGTTTGGCAGTAAAATATTATCTTCAAAAATTTATTCCAGTAAACTAAGATAGGATATTGTATTATAATGAATGAACATGAGTTAATCGAACGCATATACAATCATGTAGAATCATGTGAAATCGATAAGGCAACTATTGCTTGTCTCCGACTTGCTCGAAAGGTTGGTGATTCTTTTAATACGATCGCATTTCTTCGTGAACTCTTCCCAGACAAAGATCAATTTCAAGCCGCGTTTTTTGAAGAGTTGAAGGATCTTAATAAGGAAGCGAAGCAATTCTTATGGGAAAAAACTTTGGATCATTGGATTAATGAGAGAAGCTTAGACTACAAACTTAACACAAAAAATCATGAAGAACAAAAAGTCATTGCAATGGGCGTCGGTGAATTAATTCGGGAAGTGGAGCAAATGGAGAAAGCTATTGATGATCTAACACTACCCAAAGGAATGGGTGAATTTGATACAGCAGCATTTACTGATCGAAATATTGAACTTAAGGGTCAAGCTCGACAGAAGATAAGGGCATGCAATACTATCCTAGAGCGAATTAGAACAAGGTGCTTAAACTATGCCACAAGAATTGAGCGGCAATTGACTGCTGCAAAAACAGCATCTGATTTCATGGCTAGTCTTGAGAATGATGTACATAATTATTATGCTGAGCGTTGTGAGTTAGTATATCAGAGACTACGCAAAGCTGCTAGCTTGATAGGATCTGAAGAAACAGAAGATCACGCTTTATTACTTACATCGATACGTAGGGCTGTAAAAGCGGTTGCAGATTATCATTTTCCACCCAGGTCTGAACTTGTAGTATGTGACGACGGACAGAATCGTCAACTTGGAGAAGAGCAATATTTAAACCGGTTGCAAGAGTTCTGCTACACAGTCATTTCATCAAGTACCTCTGGCAAATTATTACGTGAAGAAGTAGATCATTTAGTTGCCTTTGTTCGCAGATTAAACGAAGTTGCATCCAAGGGTGTTCACGCTGAAGTTAGTGGCCTCGAAGCAAAACAGGGTTTGCTTGGTTTATACATGTTTCTGTCAAACTTGATTGCCAAATTGGAGCATAAGCAGGGAGACCAAAAAAATAGCAAACAAATAGAGGATGCTGATAAATAAACCTTTATGGAGACATATCAGGGACACCCTATATAGTTAGTGAAGCACATCGGGGACTCTGATGAAAAAATGAGTTGCTTCATCATTAAATCATGAACATTCCCCAAGTTCCCAAGATATAACCTCATAGTATACCTTCCGATACCTTGACATGCTCTTACGCTGACATATACTGTAATATAATTTAAACATGTTAAAGCTTTAATGTCTTTATTTGAAAATGCATATCAGAGTCGCTTGTGAAAAAATGAATTGCTTTGATAATAAATTATGAACGCCAACAAATGCCCGCAAATTCCATTGTTTGGTCGTTCTGGAAAATACATCACTCTTTTAGGAGGTAAACATGAAAATTCAAGTACTTAAAAATGTTTTTGTTCAGCTTCCTGTTATAGTGATCGTTGTATGTTTGGTGGTATGTCCGGCAATAGCAGCCACAGAGAATGTTGCACAAGAGCAGATAAAAGCTCAATATGAGTATGAAGCCGCAATGGAAAAATTAAAAGCTGACATTGCCGAGTCTAAGAAAGTGCAAGCAGAAGCAGAAAGGGATAGTATTCTTGCACAATTACCTCCAACAAAAACAGAAGCGCTGTCAGGCGATATAGATGCCCAGAACTTTGGTGCCGCTGGTTTAATAGTAGCTGTCGATTTGGCCAAAAAAATGGCTCCATGTCTATGTGATGCTATTGGCCAAGGTCAAACCGTTTTGATTTATGATGCAACAACAATCTCCGGAATAATATCCGCGCAGGTTCTCGACAATCAACTAGACTGGTTTCTATCTAAATTAAATGATGCTCTCAAAGATAAAAAGCAAACAACCCCAGTCACAGATGGGACAAAAGGTATTTCCCTTTCAATAGTGACGGGATTAGCAGTTGCTGCCGGGACTACAAAATCATTGGCTGACCTCACATCATTGTTTAAGACGAATATTACTGTGAGCAAAACGGATTTCACAGGGGCAAAATCGTTATTTCTTACCTCAATGGCCAGCAGTTGCCCGGAAAAGATAACCAGTTTGGGAGAAGGTTATGAAGGGGAGCTTGATACAGCTGAATTTGAGAAATTGAGAAAAAAATCAATGGATATTCAACAAAGCAAGGTCAAACTCGAAAACAAAATAACTGAAGTCAAAAAGCAGCTTGAAAAGGCGAATTCAAATCAGAAGATGTTATTGCAGAAAGAATTTGACGATCTATCGGCACTAGGCATTATTGTAAACGAGTTCATTTCAATAATTAAGCCGTATGAAACAAGTGACAAATCGCCGCTGCCAATAGCTGCCAAATATCTTACACTCTCTAACCGATCGCTCAACTCATATATTTTGGATATTGACGTTAAGTTAGAAGGACTTACTATTCTCAAAAAAAACATTTTTACCGGACAGAAGTTGAGACTCAGTGCTACCGCTATAACTTGGTATCGTCTCTATGACAAATCAGGTAAAATCATCAAGGCTGGTGTTTCAAGAGAAATGGCGAAACCAGTTAAAGTGAATCTTTGCGGTAATAAAGTTAATGATGATTTCTGGTCAAAATAAGAATTGGGGTCACAGGGACGCTGATTGGAATATTAATATCTTAGCAAATTCCATTTACTATCAAGCCTGGACATATCAGGGACGCTGCTGCCCAAATAACTTATTAAGTCTTTTGCATAACTTTGGTTTCTAATATTTTGACTGGAGAGAAAAATCTTAACATGTTGTTATAAATTGTTTTTATAGTCATGCTGTTCCACGAAATGACAACCTAAGCAGTTATACAAGAGTATCAGTCATTGAGTAAAATTACTCAATGACTGAGTAATTTGTAGTTTTTCTCTTAGAGAATTTTTCAGCATAGACCCGAAGGAACGGTTCAAATAACACCAAAGTAACGATATTTTTCAGAAGCGCTGATTGATTCGGAATATTATTCTTTCAAGACCTCGTTTATAAATTGTCGAATTCGCGGGTGAAGCCAATTCTACCCGGCCTGCACGTCCGTCTTGAATTCCGGCCTGGTTTCAGGGGGCCAGCCGTCCGGGGTTGCACCGGTTTTAAGGTACATGAAGTTGCAGCAATCAGCTCCGCCTGCAAGCGTCTGAGTCCTTTCGAGGCGTATCTTGTAAGTCTGATACATGGGATAGTCTATAAGACAGTTGTACTTCACATATTTTTCGAGCTTCTGATTCCTGTAGAATTTCAATATGCCGCATTCCGTCATGTTTATCCCGTAGTGCATCTCTTTGGCCGGTTCGACAAAGTCGAATACGAAATCGCCGGGGTAAGTCCTTTTCTGCGACCATAGGGCGCCCTTCTTCATGTATTCCACAGCCCCGGCTGCCACCATCCATTGACCCTGCTGCTCCATCTTTTCCCTGGCAAGTTCGAACGATTGCTGCGCCATAAGATAGATCACATAGCCTATCTCCCTTTCATTAAGACCCGCCCGCTCAAGAGGCCTGATGATGCCCATTGAATATGCGCCGCCCATGAGGAAGGAGGTATTGAAATTCTTATCCCCGCCTATCCACGGGATTACCGGTATTATTGAACGAAACCCCGTAATGCTTTCATCAATCGCCGCAGCCCCTCTCAAGTCACCCAGCTTTTCCGTGATCACGTGCCCGCAGGAATCCATCCATGAGGAAAACTCAGTCATGAGCTTCTTTTCATCATATTGGGTTGAAGGAACGCCGTTACCTGATCTTTCCGAATGTGGCGGCAGGGCCAGTGAAGTCAGAAGATCGCATCCGCATATCTTCATGATGATCCTCCTTTCTTTTTCACGCAGACTAACCGGGTGTTTTCAATCGCTCGCAGGGTATTTTAACCAGCATCAATCCTCCGCGATAATCGTATTTGCCCGCTTCAAAGAGCAGAAGCACGTCGCCGTTCGAGAGTGCGCAGAGCTGCGAATAGCAGGAGGGCCCGCTGTAGATTTCCATTTTTTCAGGCCAGGTCACGCCGTCGTCACGGCTGAACCTTAATGTCATGTTTCCTCTGGCGCACCCTGCAGGGTTGCTGAAAATTACATTGCCCGGCGTTGACGGAAGTCTGATGATGGAAGCCTGTGTTTCGGCATCGATCAGGGCATTATCTGGATACTGTTTGATCCATGTCTGACCGCCGTCTCTGCTCAGGCCGACCTGTCTGGGCTGGCAGCGTTTGTAGCGGCAGTTCATATTTAGCGTTCCGTCCGCCATGATAAATGCCTGCGGCTCTTCGCCGATGCCCAGGTCTGCCCCCTTTCGCCAGGTCTTTCCGTGATTGTCGCTGTATATCACGTGCGCCCCCTTCTTTGTGCTGGGGCCAAAGAAATATGCCGGGACTACGAGCCTGGAGTTCTTCAGCTGAATGCCTGTGCCCGGACCTGTGCCGTATTCCATGCACAGGGGTGAGCTGTCGCATTTCAGATTGAGATCGAGTTCCTTCGTTATCTCGAAAGGCTTTTCGAAGGTCTTTCCGAAGTCAGTGCTTTTCATCATCCAGACTTCTTTGTTGTCTATGCAGTACGGCAGCCATAGCGTCTTCGTGTCGCGGTCGAAAACCGGGCAGGGGTTTCCGGCGGTACGCCCGCCCGCATCGAGAAGCACCTGTATCGGGCCCCAGGTTTTGCCGCCGTCAGTGCTGCGGCGCATCACGAGGTCGATGTCTCCCCAGTCGAGCATTACATCGGCGCGGGACTCTGCGATGGCTATGAGAATATCGCGGCCGAGATCATCCTTCATTGTGAGCATGGACGGTATGCGGTAGCCCCTGCCTTCTGGTATGCCTTTTTTGAAGAGCCACGTATGCTCAATGCCCGGGGCAAAGGCCGGGTTCCATAAAAGGAGCGTTATCCCGAATGCGGCAAACAGAAACAAAAATGCGCATCCGGATATCACCATGCCGGGAACTCCGCCGCGGCCGCCTTTTGCAGAACGGAAAAGTGCGATTACGCCGTCAATAATCAGCAGAACGCCGAAGCCGACAAATGGGAGCGACAGGACGGCAAGCTCTGCGGCATCCATCATGTCGATTACCCAGAGGAACAGGAAAGAAAAAATGATGAGAAGAACGATTCCAAGGACAGGGTTGAGGACGGCGAAGATAATTCTGATAAGCGGAGCGGGATTTTTCTTTCTTTTGGCCGCCTCGGCGATAAGCCCGTAAAGCGAACCTGCAGTGAGCATTGCGGCAAATGTAATGAGTATCCAGGAGCCTCTGGCGATAATCTGGAATTCGCCGCCGAAGGATGTCAGCCATACGTAGACGACAGCTGAAAACAGCACGGAAAGAATGAAAACCAAAGCCCTGATTATGATATTCAGTCTCTTGCGATTTGAATCAGCCATTATGCCCTCCCGTAAGAAATATATCATACCTTCGTCGCGACAATAAACCGGCTTTCATGTTCAGATATCGTAAAACCGGCACGAATCAATCGACAATTCTTCTTGAACCGTTCCCGTCTTTCTCAATTTTAAAAGAGTCAAGTATACCGCCGGAGGAAGTATATGCCTTGAATGAAAGATCGGATACGGTTATCGATATATGCTGGTACAGCTGAAGGTTTTCAGCCTTTACATCCGCCCACAAGGCCTTTGATTCATACATCTTGGGCCCGCTTACTGAGACTATGTAAACCGGCCCCGGGTCCTTGCCGGGCCATCTGAATATATTGGGGCTTACCCCTCTGGCGTAGGTATGGTCGTGGCCCTGAAGCACCAGATCAACTTTGTATTTATCGTAAAGCTTCCTGAAAAAGAGATTAAGGAGGAAATCTCCGGTGCGGTTTTCAGCACCTGCAAACATCGGATAGTGATGGGTGACAACAGTCCATCTGCAGGGGTTGTCTTTAAGGACATTCTCGCACCATGTCCTCTGCGCTAAAAGGAGCCTGGGGCTGCTCATGGCTGTCGTATCGAGGGAGATTATACGCACGCCCTGATAATCAATATAATACACGGTGTTTTCAAGTTCCGCATGTTCCGGACCATTTTTAGGAAAGGCAAACTGCACCTTCCACTGAGGGGTGATGTCCAGATCATCATATTCGTGATTACCTGGCGTTGCTATGCAGTTGATTCCTGACTGCACCCAGCCGTCCGCCGCATGCCATTCGCCCCACTCTTCATCAGAGCCGTCATTGTTTATCAGGTCTCCGGCATGAATGATGAACCTGGCATCCGGCAGTTTTGTCCGGGCACGCCTGACAACATGGGACCACATGGAGGAAATGCTGGTCTGTGCGTCACCGAGATATATGAATGAAAACGGATCGGCTTTTAACGAGGCGGTCTGGAACTGATGCCATTCAGTCCAGACTGAACCGTCTCCGAGCCGGTAATTATAAACCGTGTCCGGGGTAAGTCCGGAAAAATTTACCGTATGATAGAGGTCAGACCAGCCCGGGCCGTTCAGGGTTTTTGTTGATGGAATATGCTGGCTGGAGTTGGCGGCGAAATAAGGCGACCCGTCTGACTGTGCTATCTGGGCCAGGGCATGGGTGACGCTGGTGTCCGTGCGCCATGTTACGGCCTGTGTTGTGGACGGATCATTCATCCAGCTTAAGATGATCCTGTCCGGACAGGCAGTTGAGGCATAGTGTCTGTTTGTTTCTGCTGCATGGATAGATACCGGAACAAGTGCTGAAAGAGCCGCCGCAGCTCCTGAAAGTTTTATAAAACGCCTTCTGGATATGTTGCCGCTTCCTTGCATGAGGACACCCCCTCAATAAAATTGAGTAATATATGATCTGAGGTATAAATCTTTTTTTTATCATTATAAACAGTGATCTGATTTAATATTATTACAAGCCGGTAACACCGGACACATCAGTGTTCCCGGCTCTATGTAAGAAGCAGTAATTGTTACTTATTCAAACCAGACGGGCGCTGTTACTGCCATCTGATTTTTTTCGTCGTCATCCAGCGTGTTTTTGCTTGTCACCCTGGCAAAGTAATATGAACCTGCTGTTGCCGGAACGGTTACCCTGTATAGAATCCATCTGGTATCCATGTATTCGGCATATTGAATGCCTGAAGGATTGAAATTGCCGTTTGCGTCATAGACGTACTTTTCGGCTGCTATAGCGCCGCCGTTGGTGATTATTTCAATGCGCTGCACCGGTTCGTCGTCGGATATCATCAAGGAGATTTCCTGCACCATACCTGTTGCCGCAACACTCGAACCCATGAACGTGCTGCCCGACTTCAGTATGAGCCTTATGTTCGGATCATCCGTCGAATAGACTCTCCTTGCTTTCATGGCTTCGAAAAGGCCGTTTCTTGTGAGTTCTCCGGCTAATAAAGCCGTGCGGTGACTGTTGGCTGTCGGAGTATGGTTATCCAGGTTAGAAGTCGGTGCAACCTTCCATCCCCTGTCGAGAGCGGTTATGTAATACGGGAAGTATTCGAGGTCGTTGTTGCCGACATCCTTATTTCCTGTCTCGATTCCGAAAAAGTTGTCAGACACCGAATCATAAAACGCCAGGTCACCGAATATCCCGCTTTCCCTTCCTGGATGGTTGAACTGGGCCAATGCGCCTCTCTTGTCTATCCAATTGTATATGTCGTTTATATTGAGCAGGCCCGTCAGAAGGAAGCTTGTGTAATCGCTCGTGTTGTAGATGCATATGTGGCCGGTCAGCGGATGGCTCCACTCGAAGCCTCTCATTGCAACGAAACTGCCGTCTTTGTTGTAGAGGTCCGCGACCTTGCCGTTTGTTTCCCATTCCGAAGCATTGGTAAGCGCGTCGTGATCGGTTATCACATAGAAATTCATGAGGCTGTACTGGGCCAGGATGAAATCGGTCTCCGGCGGGTTCTCTCCGTCAGACACATTAGAATGGCCGTGAATATTGCCGAAATAAAATTTGTTTCCGTCAAGCATTTCCTGCTCAATTTGAGCCAGGGTTTTAGATTCGCCGGAAACAGGTTTGACATCGCCGAACCATATAGGTGCGGTTAATGAGACCTGAGTTTTCCCGCCACTCTCAAGAGTGTTCTTACCTGTTATTCTGGCAAAATAGTAGGAACCTGCAGCTGATGACACGCTTAACTCCCATTTAATCCATTCCCTGCCCATATACTCGACATATTCAATTCCGGTAGTATCTAGATTGCCGGCAAAGTCATACATCTCTTTCAGTGCGATTCTCATGCCCTTGTTCGTAATTATTTCAAGTCTGATAATAGGCTCGTCATCGGATACCATAAGGGTAAGTTCGGACGTACCCGCCGAAGGTGATAGTGTAGAACCCATCCATTCATTACCGGACTTGAAAATTATCCTTGTATTGATGTCATCCGTCGCATAGATGCGTCTCATCCTCATCGCATCCAGAAGTGCCGGTTCCGATAATTTTTTCGCAATCAGGGCGGTTCTGAAAGTGTTTTTTACAGCCGAAGCTTTTTCATTATTTGCTGAAGGTGCAACCTTCCAGCCTTTGTCGAGTGCGCTTACATAATACGGGTAATATTCGGAATCTGCGCAGGAATAGTCATTGTCAGCTGTTTCTATTGCAAAAATGCTGCGCGAAGCGTTTTCAGAATAGGCAAGGTCGTTGAAAACGCCTTTCTGCTCGCCCGGATGATTGAACTGAGCAAGGGCGGCATTATCGTCAATCCATGAATAGAGCCTGTTGAGGGATTCCATTCTATAGCCTTCATTGGTAATAATATCGTCAGTGCCGATTATGCTTGCATGTCCGAAGTGGGGGTCATTATAACAAAAACCCCTGATCGCGACAAAAGAGCCGTCTTTCGTATAAGCCTTCGATGCCTCCTTCAGTCTTTCCCATTCATCGGTGCTGATTTCGTCGCTGTTATCGGTTATGGCATAAAAGTCCATAAGGCTGTTTCTTGCCATGATGAACTGCTGCGCAAAGCCATCCCCGCCCTGTGATCCTGAGGCTCCTGATGAGCCGTTGAGGCTTCCGAAATAGATATTCATGCCGGAAAGGTTTGAAGATTCCTCTTCGATGAGTGGAATGCCATTACTTCCTTCACCACCGCACCCCGGGCCGGATATTGCAATGAAAGCCAAGGTAAATAATGCAACGATACCCCGAACGTTCCTCATAGATAAATGCATAAATCACCTCCTCAATATTTTAAAAAAGTTGAAAGAGGTTAAATATGAAGTGTTAAGCCAGTATAAAGATAACGTTAATAATCCATGTTATGGGGACTGATGCAAAATGAAAGGTGCTCTGTAATATCCTGCTTCAAATCCTGTCCTTCATGACATGAAAATGTATGTGTGATGCCGTTACTGAACTTCTGCCGGTATAAAGGAACGAAGCAAGCCAGACCGCCTGAAGAAATAGAATTACACCGGGGTTCCATAACGATATCAGTCCGGCCCTTATATCGACCGGTACAGGATAGCTCTCTAAAAATAGTGAAACAGCAAACGAGGATGCCGCTGCAATGATAGCCATTACCTGATATGCGGAAAACTTCTGATTACCCCTGAAATCGGCCCTTAAGTATTCCGAAAGAAAACGCCATATCTGTGTAGTGCATACCGTCAGAATAAAAGACAAAGCAAAAGCTCCTGATAAAAAAATAATTGTGCCGGCAATACCCGCAATACTCAGAATGATTGCCGTAACGGCCTGAACTGGTATAATCTGGTGGCCGTCTAAATCCTGCGCATATGCAATCTTCTTGGTGTCTCCGTGAAAGACGAAGTTAAACCTGCTGAATAACTTTCTTATCGGTGCAGAACATTCTTTTACGGGTTTGCCGTAGCAGCAGCCGAAACTTATGCAGGCAAGTCTTCCCATGCCTTCCCCAAAGGCATAGCCAACGGATATTGCAGCCAGAACTGCCATCACAGGAACATTAAACTTGATTGGTTCGAAGCTGTTTGTGGCCAGAAAGATCCACGGAGCAAGAATAATTCCGATGAAAGATGCCCCGCCAACCGTGAATGTATGCCTTTTCCCTTCTATTATTCTTGCAACGATCGCAGCTGCAGGCAGGCATAAAGCAATCACCGAAGCCGAAGCAATCATTATGGAAAGAACGGGAACTTTTAATGAACGAAGAAGAACATAAACTACTGACAATCCGAATACCGTTGATGTGGCGATAAAAAATCCATACCACAACAGGTTGACGCCCAGCCAGCCGTTTTCAGTTTTACGCACAGGCACGGTTGCCATCATTTGCCAGTTTTCATCCGGCAGCCTTCTGAATCCCCAGGCGAACATCGCCCCAGGAATCAAGGCTAGAACAGCCAGGAATAAAAATTCCGCCATTTGCCGCTCCATTCAGGTTCCACTCTATCCGCTATGCCGGACCTTACCGCGACCTCGGTCTCGACAATGGACCCGCCGAAACCTATCGAATACCTGCTGGACGCTTTTATGCGCATATTGGTCAGGATATCGTCGTGGAATTTTATGCGGCCTTCCTCGAACATAAGCACTACGGTAGAACTGCCCGGCATGAACAGGGCCTTAGGCATACCCCGCTCGACTCTCATCCCCTTTAGAATATCTCTCGGATAAAGATATTCTTTCGAGGAATAAGCCTGCCTTATATTACCGATCATGAGGGCCACGATCTCCACCATAGCGACGAGACCGATGCCTGTACCCCCGTCTACATCCGTGTCGATGACGGTGATCACACGCCAGTTTTTTGAAAAACTCTTCGATATCTTCATCACGATTCCCGGGTTGCACGAGTTCATACGGCCTTCTATCTCGTAGTTGTCCCTTACGATGCCAGTGACCGGACAGTGAGTGTAGTGATACTTATCAGGTGTGAGCCTGAATATTGCAAAGTCGCCCGAGGAAAATGGCTTGAGCCAGTACCTTCGACCGATGAGTTCCTCGAATGAAAAGAGCTTTTCCTTTAGAAATATGCCCGGTCCTTCTCTGAAAGAGCCGGCCAGCATTTTCGAATCCGCAGGGGAGACTATTTGAAACGGATCATCAGGCATGGGCCTTGCGTCCCAGTATCTTATCTTTCTCTCGAAGATCTTCCTGGGCGTGTCGAGCATTTGCGGTGGGTCTATGCACTCGGCAAGGTCGATGCCTGAATCCCTGAGAAATCTTGCGGCCCCTGTCATCCTCGATCCGAGTACTGAATCAAAAGCTGTCCAGGAGAGAAGCCTGCTTATTCGTTTTGAGGTAAGTGCTCGATAGACCGCAGTCGAGTCTTCGATCAGCGGGCTGAAGACACTTCCTATAATGCCGTCCCCGAAAATCCTTTCGTTGACTATCCTGCCGGTATTTCTTTCGACATACTGGTGTATCATATGCCTTGTGTCCTCCTTAGATATTCTATTGCGTTCAGAATCGCGTGGATCATATTCGTAACCGCCCGTGCCTCAAGTCTTTCAGACTTCTTGAGTTTGCTGCGCATGAGCGAGATCAGAGAGGGCCATGCCACCGCACCGTACATCCGATCGGCCGTTTCCCGCCAGCTCTCGTCCCTCTGCATTTTGAGAAAAACCTTTTCCATGACAATAAGTGCTTCGTCGATATGCCTCAGCCTCAAGACATCCCGGTAATATCTTTCGGCTGTGAGGTTGAACTCCTCGGCTGTAAGGTCGAACGGCGAAATCACTCCGGCAAACTGCAGGATGCCGTTTTTCAGCCGGGAGGCGCAGGAGCACATGAACGGGTCCTCTATCCTGCCTGAGAGGTCTTTCATGGTCTCAGTCATATTGAATCTTTCGATGAGGTCTGGCGCGTCTTTCCAAATGGTAGCAAGAAGGGCCTTCATGTATTCGGTTGCAGGCACCCTTATAAAACCGGGATATCTTGCGCTCATCCTTGTTTTCTTGGTGACAGAGATGATCTTCCTGATAAGCCTGTTTGGCGTGTCTTTCCTTACGAAGAAAGTGGGCACGCCTATGGCGGCTCCGAACACGGCCTGCCTTCTTTCGCTTTCGACAAAAGGCATGTCGGGAATATCGCCGTGCCTTATGTATCCGGAAAGCACGTAGCGCATGGCCAACGCTGTTATCAGGCACTGGAGGCTTACAGCCTGCGCCATGTCGTCGAGCAGGGAAGAAAACAGTGAGTAATGCCTGGCTTCGAACCCGGTGAAGCTGTTAATGTGAGCCCTCCTCAGTTTGTAGAACAGGTAAAGGGACATCTTCGAATCGAAAACACCCTGGAGTTCAAGTTCTGACTTCAACTTTTCTGTGCTGTCCTCAATCCCGCTGAATGCTGGGGAGTCATCAGTGCTAAGAAGGCACACCGGGTAGTCGATCAGTCTGAAATCATCTACATAGTCGCCTTCCAGACCAGGAAGTGAGCCGAGGAATCCGTCGAGGCGTCTGTGCCCGAAGGGAATGAAACTTTTTCCCACGAATCTCAGGTTCGCCTTTTTCCTCCATCTGCGCCAGAGCATCCTCAGATGGGTGAAGTCGAGTTCGTGTGGAAGGAATCCGAGAGCATTTTCAGGATGAAAATCAGCGAAAGAAAGTCTGTAAGGATCGGCTGTGTATGTTCCTGTGAAAAGGGGCAGGAAGTGTTCGATGATCTTTACTGCGAGATCCCCCGTGTATTTCTCGTCCCGGGCGGTAAAGCCGCTCGAAGCATCCGCTAAAAGGCCTGTGAGAAGAGAACTTCCGAGGCTTATGTGCGTGCCGTTGTTTGCAAGGCTGGTGTTTGACAGATTCGGCATGAAAATATGCCCGTTGTTAATAATACCAGCGTCCTTCAGCTTGCTGGCCGCAGCCAGGTGGCTTCTGGACAGGACCTTATGGCATAGATTCATGTATTCATGTTTATCTTCCCCTCTGTCCCATCCTGAAAGGCAGGGGTTCATAAAAAGCTCGCGGTAGAAGTAATCTGAGACCGCTTCATTCAGTCGTTTCTGTCTCATGGGCGGGTGCGGGGAAAAATATATCTTGACCTCCTGGCCTGATTCCCTGAGGCCGTATGCCGTGTTTGCATGGGCAGCAAGTGCTTGAATGAGAAGAAATCTCAGAAGGGTCTCGTCCGCGCTCGCCGTTCCGGCTGCAGGCCCATCCGATAGTCTGACTGGAAAGAAGGAAGAAACCTCCGGCGAGGTGTTGTCATTGATGAAGCATAAAAGGGCATGTATGCCGGCATGCCTTGCAACAGAATTTTCGCCTGCGGCCCATGCTGCATCCGCAAGGCAGAGTTTGAGCATATAGCTTACGGGCACCCTCAATATGCCCCGGTCATTTTCCTTCAGCATGAAACTGTCAATGTCCGATCTCAGAGGAGAGGACGGATCGCCGCGCATGGACTTCATGTCTGAATCCAAAACCATGCGAGCATGAATTTCCAGCCTGTCGATGTCGATCCTGACCCAGCTGTTTTCCCATACGCCGGAATTATTGGAGCTTAAGTATCTGTCGATCCCAGAGATTGTGCTTTTCGATATTTCTCCTGAACGGATGCGTTTCAGGAGGGATTTGTAATATTTTGAGGAGCTTATTGTCAAAGGCAGGTCGCATTTTGATGAATGGCCTTCGACTGCAGTCTGGAATTCGTTTTCTACGCCGGCAGTCGCATCTTCAGGGTTGAACGGGAAAGTTCCGCCTCCGGCGTCGTTTATAGCTTCGTTCAATCTGGACAGATATACCTGTGAATCCATGAAAGATGCATCTTCGGTAAATGGAATTGTCGTCACTCAGTTCTCCTTGTCTGCCTGCATCTTTTAAAGGTTCAATATGAATTCCGTATTAACCAATGGTTATTTTTTGATTAACCCGTTTTTGTCTGAAAATTAATTAATGGTTAACGCAGTTTTCACACTCATTGTCTAAAAGGATTCATACGAGCATAGGGAGAAAAAATATGAAAACGAGAATATGGATTATGCTGTTTTCGGTTCTGATATTCATTATGCCTGATGCAGCTTTTGCAGGACAGTATAAAAACGTCATCGTCATGATACCGGACGGCATGAGCGTAAGCGCGGTGACGCTGACCAGATGGTATCAGGGGGGTATATCTCTCGCGCTGGACGGGCTTCTCTGCGGACAAGTGAGGACATATAACGCCGATTCGCTCATTGCGGACTCCGCACCAGCAGCCACTGCCATGGCGACGGGTTTCAAGTCGCACACGGGATATATAGCTATGCTGCCGGATGAAAACACCATGCCCGGGCTAAAGCCGATAAGGCCGGAAGACAGGCAGACACCGGTTGCTACCGTGCTAGAGGCGGCAAGGCTGAAGGGTCTTTCGACGGGTCTGGTCGTGACATGTGAGGTCATGCATGCTACGCCTGCGGCATTTGCAAGCCACGACATCAGCAGGAAAAATTACGACTCTCTTAGCGAACAGGAAGTTTTTGCCGGAATGGACGTAATCTTCGGGGGAGGATACAAATATTTCACGCCTGAAGGCCGGAAGGACGGCCAGGATCTGATCGCCGAGATGAAAGGCCTGGGCTATCAGGTCATAACGAAGCCCTCCGAGATGGCCTCACTTGAAAAAACAGGGGTATTCGGATTATTTGCGCCTGCAGCCATGGCCTATGAAATAGACAGGGATGCTCAAAAAGAACCGTCTCTGGCTGAAATGACTGCTAAGGCGATAGAACTTCTCTCCAAAAACCCCAAAGGATTCTTCCTTATGGTGGAAGGCAGCAAGATAGACTGGGCCGCACATGCAAACGACCCGGTGGGAATTATCAGTGACGTGGCCGCCTTCGACAAGGCTGTTAAGACGGCTCTCGATTTTGCCAGAAAAGACGGAAACACCGCCGTTCTCATCATGAGTGACCACGGAAACAGCGGCATAAGTATTGGCGACGAAACCACATCGAAAGACTATGACAAAAGGCAGCTGACTGACCTCTTGAACGTAATCAGGAAGGCAAGAAACACCGGAGAGGGCGTCGAAGCGAAGCTTTCGGATATCTCCGATGATGCGGCAGTCAGAGATACGGTATGCAACTATTACGGTATTTGCGACCTGAGCGGCGAAGAGATATCGAAAATAAAGGACGGCCTGAAGAACAGAAAGGGCGAATTGAATTATGTCCTGGGGCCGATGATGGGAGCGCGTTCGATCATCGGCTTTACGAGCTTCGGTCATACCGGCGAAGAGGTGAACCTGTATGCATATGCGCCGGGCGGAGCGAAACCGTCGGGCGTTATCGACAACACCGACATTGCAAAGATCACAGCCGGTTATCTTGGCGTTGACCTGGCAAAAACAACGAAAAGTCTTTTCGCCGATGCTGACAGGCTCTTTTCTGCACCGGGGATCGAGACCGGAACGGATGCGACCGATCCTCTCAACCCCGTATTAGTGGCATCAAAGGGTGGCCGGGAGATAAGGATAGAGGCAAACAGGAATTATGCTGTCAAGAACGGCAAGAAGATAATTCTTGAAGGCCCAGCAGTATATAGCCAGGGTAGGTGGTTCGTTCCCGAAAAGACAGCAGATATTCTGGCCGGCAAGTGAATATAAATGAATCCGTAGAAGACTGGTTTGAAAAAATAATATGAGGAGGATTTACTATGAGAAGATATCTTACAGCTGTGATCATTATGGCATTGTTTTTCTTGGGAGGCTGCCAGTCCGGCAGCGATTCGTCGTCTGCCGACGCCGTTTCTCAGGATTCTCAGACAACGGTGTTGACGGGTGGAACAGGCTCATCCGATGAAACCGGCGAGTCCGTGGAGACAGGCGTGCCCGGATGGTACAAGGGCGACCTGCACGCACATTCGCTCTATTCGGACGGCGATTCGCCGCTGTGTGATGTCCTTGACATTGCAGAAGGCAAGGGCTTCGACTACTTTGTTCTGACAGAACACAACACCGCGGATCACTGGCTGGACAGCTTGTATCGTTCGGAAAATATGGTTCTTCTATACGGCGTCGAATGGACCTCGGAAAACGGCCATGCGAATATCTGGTCAGACAAGCCTTATGACTGGGCAGCACTCGAGAAAACCCTTGGCGATGCCGGAAAGGCTATAGCCCTTGCACATGCGATGGCAGAGGAAAACGGTCAGGAAATCCTGTTTTCCATAAACCATCCGGCCGTAAACGAGGCATTATGCAAAGGATGCTCCTGGAGATATTCTTATGAAGACAGCCAGGACACCGATGCGATGGAGGTCTGGAATGCGAGATACCTCCTTCCCAACCTCAACTTCAGAAGCGTGAACGTCGTATACGAAAACTGGCTCGAAAAGGGGAGCAGGCCGACCATGGTCGGAGGCAGCGATTCGCATACGCATCAGCCGGGCTGGCAGACTCTTTACAATGACGTCGGACATCCGACCACATGGGTCTATGCCAGCGACAGATCCGCAAAAGAAATATTAAAAGGCATAAAGGAAGGGCGCACTTTCATCAGCACGTCGCCGGAAGGGCCGTTCCTCGAGTTTCTGGCCGATACGAAATATGACGCCGATAAGCCGCAGTATGTAGATTATGATGTCATGACAGGCGGGACAATACCACAAAGCTCATACGGAAAAGATGTCTTTTTCGTAGCAAGAATAAGGGGAGTTTCAGTCCCGTCAGGTGTGCTCATAATAAAGAACGGCGCACCGTTCAAATATTCCATGGGCTTAAGCGCGGATTACAACGTGAGTTTCACGGACAAGCCAAAGGCCGGAGACTACTACAGGGTGGAATTGAGGCAGATCGCCGATCCTGATTCGACGAACCCCATCGGAGAGCTGCTCCAGGGTTTCATTGCCGCCATAACCAATCCGATATTTGCATGGTGACGGGAGAAAACGAAAGCTTTCCCCCGTACAAAAGAACTCCTCTTTGGAGTACACATAACTCCTTTTATCAGGCGGGCATGTTGCCCGCCTTTTTTTATTCTTCCCATTCGGCGGCGAAGAAGTCGTCCAGCGTGCGTTTAGCAACTGTTTCGACGTAGCTGTCGAGTTCGGCCGAAAGCTTTTCGTCGATTGCGCGAGGAGTATGGGCTGAGAGTATCCTTTTCGCTTCCCGTCTGGCAGCCTTGCGCATGTCGGGCATACCCTCCTGCTCCCAAGAGTCGCGCTTGTTCCGCTCGGCAAGCCTGGGGATGTAATGCTCTTTCCTGAAATTGCGGTGCGTGTGGCGCTCGGCGATATAGCTTCCGTCCGGCCCGACTTTTCTTATCAGGTCGAGAGCCAGCGTCTCATCGTTCACCTCCATGCCCCTTGCTATCCTTTCGGCCATGAAGATTATCTCGTTGTCGATAACCGTAAGCTCGTTGGCTCCGGCGCATGTTGATTCCAGCGTACCGGCACATGTGATCAGGTTTACACCGGCAAGGGCAGCAAGTATAATTGAATGTTCGCGCTCGATGCCGCATTGTATGTCGATGTCCTTCGCTTCCGTCGTTCCTGCAACGCACCTGCACGGAATGCCGTAGAAATGCGCGAGCTGGGCGCTTGCGGCGCTTATCATCCCTGTTTCGACTGCACCGAGTGCAACCCCGCCCTTTTTCATTTCGGCTATCGTCGATACGCTGCCGTACATGACCGGCGTGCCGGGATTTACTGCCTGCGCCATGAGTATGTGGGAAAGGACCTCGGCGTTGTGCTGCACAAGAAGCCCGGCCAGAGTCGCCGGTGCGGTCATGCCCGCGATGGCCTCCGGAGACATGAGCGCGGGCTGGCCGTGCTCGGCCAGTATCCAGAGCCCTTCTAGCTGCATCTGCGCGCTCGAAAGAGGGCTTTGCACGCTGACGATCGTGAGGTAGGGGTGCCTGTCGCTGACCGCATCCCTGCCGCCCATGGCGAGCGTCATCATCTCCATTATATCGTTCGTTGCCATGACCCCGAACGCACCCATGCCGAAAGACTTGCGGCATTCCCTGGCCCATGTGCGCAGGGCCTCAACATGGCTCGTATGCATGGGGATGTCGGACGGCCAGATGTCGGTCTGTCCTGCCTGTATGTTTTCCAGCCCGTCTATCAGTATCATATGATTCCTGAGGTCGCTGAATGTGGCGGGCCTGTACTCGAGCGTATCGAGATCGTACATGTTAGAAGGCGTGCCGAGCCCCGAATAAAGGCGCGATGAGGTGTTAACGGGCCATGTGAGGTTCATGTCGGCGCCGCAAAGAATGAATTCTTTCGGCGCGAAGGCCAGATACTTCTCCACGAAGGCTCTCGGGAATTTCACGACCCTGGTTTCCTCGCAGGTTTTACATCCGCAGTCGTGGAGCAGAGCGCGCATCTTCTTTAGCGCCACCTTTATGCCGGTCTCCTCAAGAACCGCAAGGCTTGCCTCGTGAATGGTCTTAATTTCGCCGTCGTTCAGTACCGTAAAAGGACTGCTTTTCATTTTCCCTCCCCGATTAAGAAAATAATTTAAATAATGCTGTAAGGTATCACAGCAATCGGATATATTGAACAATCGAAATTGTTAATAAGCCGCATTATTCAAGGAGGTTGCTATGACTATCAGCAAAAATAATGACTTCAAGCCGAATACATTGTGCGTCCATGCGGGCGAGGGAACGGACGGCGACACCAAAGCGATCAGAAGGCCCATACACATGGCGAACTCCTATGAACTCTCGACGGACCTCCTCGAGCTTCTCGAACAGGTCACCTATGATAATCTCAACAAGTTCAACTACACGCGGGAGCATAACCCGACCGTGAGACATCTCGAGGAAAGGCTGGCCATGCTTGAGGGCGGCGAGGATTGCGTCGTTGCGTCAAGCGGTATGGGGGCGATATCCTCAACACTGTTTTCATTGCTGAGGGCCGGCGATCATATCGTTGCCTCCGAGGTATGCTACACCGGCGCACAGAAGCTCATAGGGAAGATGCTGCCACGATTCGGCATTGAGGTCTCCATGGTGGATACGTCCGATGCCAGGGAAGTAAGACGCGCCATGAGGAAGAACACCAGGGTCGTCTATGTCGAGACGCCCGCAAACCCTCTTGTGCTTATATGCGACATCAAGGCTATCGCCGGGATCGCGCACAAGGCCGGCGCAATGCTTGTCGTTGACAGCACATGGTCAGGCCTCATTATGCAGAAGCCCTTAGAGCTGGGAGCGGACATAGTGATCCACAGCGCAACCAAATACATAAACGGCCACGGCGACAGTCTGGGCGGCGCTATAATAGGTCCAACGGAACTCCTAAAGAAGATGCGCGAGGACGGTGTAACGCACCTGGGCGCATGCATAAGCCCGTTCAATGCATGGCTCATCATAAGGGGATCGGTGACGCTTCCCATGAGGATGGAAAGGCATTGCGCAAATGCGCAGAAGGTAGCCCGGTTCCTGGAATCTCATCCTAAGGTGGACATAATCAGATATCCGGGCCTAAAGAGCCATCCTTCATACAGGCTTGCAAAGAAACAAATGAAGGCGCCCTCCGGCATGCTCAACTTCAACCTTAAGGCGAGCATCGAAGAGCACTTCGCGTTTCTGGAAAGGCTCAAGCTGATCACGCATGCAGTCTCGCTGGGCCATGACCAGAGCCTTATCTTTTACCTGCCGACAGGGTTCTTCTTTGAAGAGATGGCGGTATTCAACGAGGAGCAGAAGCTCAGATACCTCGGGCTGATGGGAGAAGGCATATTCAGGATGAGCGTGGGTATAGAAGATGCTGATGACATAATCGGCGATCTGGCCCGGGCGCTGGATGGTGTTAAGACGAGATGACGGCCGGGATCGGAAAAGCCGGACTGAGTCTCGGACGAAAGATCGGTTACGGGACCGCCGAGCTTTCCAATTCGCTCACCTGGACCATGTTCTATGTACTGTTCCTCTTCTTCCTGACGGACGTGGTGAAGATGGACCCAGCGTTTGCAGGCTTCATCATGATGATTGGCACTTTCTGGGATGCGTTTTCAAGTCCGATGGTCGGTATAGTCTCGGACAGGACGAAATCCAGATGGGGCAGGAGAAGGCCGTTCATTCTTGGGGTCGCGGTGCCGTTCGGGCTCATCACATGGCTTCTTTTTACCGATTTCGGGCTCTCGCCCGTGATGACCAAGGCCTACTTCATTGCAGTAGTGATCTGCACGTTCACCGTGTTCTCCCTGCTGGACATACCTTACACCTCACTGGCCGCAGAGATGACGCAGGACTACGACGAGAGGACGAGCCTCATCAGCTACCGCGCGGTCTTCTGCCAGATCGCATCCATCATAGGCGCCGCCCTGCCCTTTGTCATGGTGGAGTATCTTACCAGATCGCTCGGCTCGGCAAAGCCGGCCTGGTCGGTCATGACAGCCATAATTGGGGTGTTTACGGTCTTTCCGATACTGATCACATGGAGGGCGACAAGGGGAGGCGAGCTTTTTCCTGAAGATACAAAGGCATCTTTCAGGGACATAAAGGATGCCGTACTCAAGAACAGGACGTTCAGATTCACGGCCGGTGTCTACGCCCTGAGCAATGTTGCGATGAGTGTTGCGGGCGTGGTCATGGTCTATTTCATGCAGTATTACCTGGGATTTTCCGAGACGCAGAAGTCGATAGCATTCCTGTTCCTGTTTGCATGCACCATTATATGGATTCCGCTCATAAACTATTTATCGGCAAAGTTCTCCAAGCGCTGGGCGTTCATAATATTCATAGGCCTGTGGGCGCTGGTGCAGTCTGTAGGCGCCATTCTGGCGAGGCCCGGTGACACCGTCTACTTTTATGTCATGGCTATACTCGCCTCGGGAGGCCTTATCGGCGTGACTATGGCCGGGTGGTCCATGATCCCGGATGTGATCGAAGTGGACGAATACAAGACGGGCCAGCGCAGGGAGGGGCTGTATTTCGGCATATTCAGCTTTTCAAGAAAGGTGGCCGTGGCGCTTGCCGTATGGCTTGTAGGCATAATTCTTTCCAAGGCCGGCTATGTACCGAACGCAGTTCAGACAAAGGAGTCCCTCTTATGCATAAGGCTGGTCTATGCCGAAGGCACGGCCTTCTTTCTTATTATGAGCATCCTGATGGCCTATCTCATGCCCATGACGAGAAAGCGCCACGAGGCCCTTACCGGGGCTATCAGGCTGAAAAAAGAAGGCAAACCGGTCAATGAAGATGAGATAAAAGCACTGCTCTAGAATGATGTTAATAAAAGGAAACCTTTATGGCAAAACACAGATATGGAATATGTCTTGTAGGCTGCGGGATGATAGGTCATGTTCATGCAAAGCAGTGGGAAAATCACAAGGACAGGGCCGACCTTTATGTCTGCGACATTAACGGGAGTCTTGCAGCAAAAACAGCGCATGAAAACAGAGCGGCAGGCGTTTTTAAAACCATGGAAGAAGCTTTGTCGGATGAGCGGATAGACGCGCTCGACATCTGCCTGCCTCACCATCTGCACTACGGCGCCGCAATGCAGGCCTTTGCCGCCGGTAAGCATGTCTTTATAGAAAAGCCCATTGCAAATTCACTTTCAGAGGCAGACGCCATGACCGAAAAGGCCGCCGCATCCGGGCTCGTGCTGGCCGTGCTCGAAAACTTCAGGTACGAACCGGGGGTCGTGCGCGCCGCTGAACTTATG